>PBNW01000062.1 GCA_002723255.1 Pelagibacterium sp.
ACCCGCACCGATGGCGATATGGTCACGGCCGATATGGGCGTGCCCCGTTTCGGTTGGGAACAGATCCCACTCGCCGAGCCGTTTTCGGATACCACCGGCATCGAATTGCAGATCGGGCCCATCGATGCGCCGATCCTCCACACCCCATCCGTGGTCAATGTCGGCAATCCGCATGCCATCTTCTGGGTCAAGGATCTCGACGCCCACGATCTGGCCAAGTTCGGCCCGCTGCTAGAAAACCACCCGATCTTTCCCGAGCGCGCCAACATCACGCTGGCTCAGGTGATTTCGGATGACCGGATCAAGGTCAATGTCTGGGAGCGCGGCGCGGGCTTGACGCTGGCCTGCGGCACCGCCGCCTGCGCCACCGCCGTGGCCGCGGCCCGCAAGGGGCTGACAGGCCGCAAGGTGACGATCGAGCTGCCAGGCGGGCCACTCGAAATCGAATGGCGGGTTTCCGATGACCACATCCTGATGACCGGTCCATGGATGCTGGACGGGCAAGGTTTGATCCCGCCCGCTCTTCTCGGAGAGGATGCCGCATGAGCATAGAGACCATAACCTTCGGGTGCCGGCTCAATGCCTACGAGTCCGAAGTGATGAAGGCTGAGGCGCAAAAGTCCGGCCTCGAGAACGCAATCATCATCAACACCTGCGCGGTGACCGCCGAAGCGGTGCGGCAGGCCAAGCAGTCTATCCGCAAGGCGAGACGCGAGAATGCCGACGCCAGGATCATCGTCACCGGCTGCGCTGCGCAAACTCAGGCGCGCGATTTCGGCGACATGGCCGAGGTCGATCTGGTGATCGGCAACAACGACAAGCTTCGGGCCGAAAGCTATCGGCCTATCGCGTTCGGGGAGCCGCTCAACGACAAGGTCCAGGTCAACGACATCATGAGCGTGACCGAAACCGCCGGCCACCTGATCGACGGGCTCGACGGGCGGGCCCGCGCTTTCGTTCAGGTCCAGAACGGGTGCGATCACCGCTGCACCTTCTGCATTATCCCTTTTGGACGCGGCCCCTCGCGCTCGGTGCCCATGGGCGTCATGGTCGACCAGATCAGACGCCTCGTGGACAATGGCTATGCCGAAGTGGTCCTGACCGGGGTCGATATTACCTCCTATGGCGCTGATCTGCCCGGCTCGCCGACTTTGGGAAAGCTCACGCAATCGATCCTCAAACACGTCCCGTCCCTGCCGCGGCTGCGCATATCATCGATCGATTCCATCGAAGCCGATCCCGCGCTCTATGAAGCCGTAACCGACCCGCGCCTGATGCCGCACCTGCATCTCTCGCTGCAATCGGGCGATGACATGATCTTAAAGCGCATGAAGCGCCGGCACAGCCGCGCCGATGCGCTGGGGATCGTGGAAAAACTGCGCGGCCTGCGGACCGATATGGTGTTTGGCGCCGATATCATCGCAGGGTTTCCCACCGAAACCGACGCAATGTTTGAAAATACACTGCGTTTCGTGACCGAAGCCGATCTGACCTATCTGCACGTCTTCCCATTTTCCCCGCGTGAAGGCACACCCGCGGCACGGATGCCGCAGATTTCCCGGCGTACGGCCAAGGAACGGGCGGCCCGGCTGCGCGCACTGGGCGAGACCCAGTTTGCAAAACTGTGCGCCTCGCGGATTGGAAAAACCGAAAACATCCTGGTCGAACGCGACGGCATGGGGCGCACGGAACAGTTCATTCCCGTTGCCGTTGAGCGCGCACGGCCTGGCGATATCGTTACCGCCGAAATCGATGGAACATCCCCGGACGGGCTAATTGCCCGCCGCGATAAGGTTGCTGCATGACCCAAGACAAAAAGCCCGGTTTCTGGGGCCGCCTGTTCGGCGAGAAACCTCAGCCGAAATCGGAAGCCCAGGAAGCCATGGAGCGCGCCACCGAGGAGCCGCGTGGCGAAGAGGAAGCGCTGGACGCCCTGCGCGAAAAGCGCCAGGCACCGGCGCCCGAGCCGACAGCCGACACCGAGGATACCCGCGACGCGGCTCCGCCCGAAATGCAGGCCGAATGGCTCGAAAAAGGCCATCCCAATCCCCCCGAGCACGAACCGCCCACACCGGACGACGTGACCGATCCACTTGAGCGGCCCGATGCGATTGAAGACAAGATCGTGTCCGACCCCGAAGAGCCTGCAGCAAGCGAACCCGAGCCGGCTCCTGCTGTCGACGAACCGGCCCGACCGCAGAACTGGCTGCAGCGCCTCAGCGCCGGCCTCAAGCGCTCCTCGGACAGTCTCTCGTCCTCGATCGGCGCCATCTTCACCAAGCGCAAGCTCGATGAGGCCACGCTGCAGGACCTTGAAGACACACTGATCGCAGCCGATCTGGGCATCGACACGGCCATGGCGATCACCGAAAAGCTCCGCGCCGAGAAATTCGACAAGGATGTTTCGACCGAGGAGGTCCGGGAGGTGCTCGCCGCCGAAGTCGAGGCCACGCTAGGCCCCGTGGCGGTGCCGCTGACCATCGATGGCACGAAAAGCCCCTTCGTGATCCTCATGGTCGGCGTCAATGGCTCGGGCAAGACAACCACCATCGGCAAACTGACGGCCAAGCTCAGGACCGAGGGCAAATCCGTGCTTCTGGCTGCCGGCGACACGTTTCGCGCCGCAGCCGTCGAACAACTTCAGGTCTGGGGTCAGCGCAACGACGTCGAGGTGATGACCCGCCCGACCGGCGCCGACGCTTCGGGTCTGGCGTTCGACGCCGTGGCAAAAGCCCAGGACACCGGGACCGATGTGGTCATCATCGACACCGCCGGACGGTTGCAGAACCGGACCGAACTGATGGACGAGCTCGAAAAGATCATCAGGGTCATCAAAAAGCGCGATCCGGACGCTCCGCACGCCACGCTTTTGACACTGGATGCCACAACGGGCCAGAATGCCCTTAATCAGGTCGAAATCTTCGGTCAAAAGGCCGGGGTGACGGGCCTGGTGATGACCAAGCTCGACGGCACTGCGCGCGGCGGCATCCTCGTTGCCATCGCCAGGAAATTCGGACTGCCCATCCATTTCATCGGCGTCGGGGAAGCGATAGGCGACCTCGAAGCCTTCAGGGCCACAGATTTCGCCCGCGCGATCGCGGGCAAGGAGTAAGATTATGGCGCAAAGCCAACCCAAACCCGCCGAAGCGGGCATTGAGGATATAAAACCCGCGTTGAGCAAGCTTTCGCTGGAGTTGGGGCCGCTTGTCGTCTTCTTTCTCGTCAATGCGCAGGGCGAGAACATCCTTGAGGCGTTCCCTTTGCTTCAAACCTGGTTCAGCCAGCCGATCATCTTTGCCACCGCCGTCTTCATGGTCGCCATGGCCATTTCGCTGGTGCTCTCCAAGCTGATCCTTAAGTCCATTCCGGTCATGCCGCTGGTCACAGGGGTCGTGGTCCTGGTTTTCGGCGGGATGACGCTTTATTTTCAGGATGCGCTTTTCATAAAGCTCAAGCCCACGATCACCAATGTGCTGTTCGGATCGGTGCTGCTCGGTGGGTTGGCCTTTGGCCACTCCCTGCTGCGCTATGTATTTGGCGAGGTCTACAAGCTTCAGGATCGTGGCTGGTATCTGATGACCCTGCGCTGGGGCCTCTTCTTTTTCGTGCTCGCCGCGATCAACGAGATCGTTTGGCGCAATTTTTCCGACGATTTCTGGGTAGCCTTCAAGGTCTGGGGCATCATGCCGCTGACCATGGTTTTCGCCATGAGCCAATTGCCCCTGCTCAACAGATACGCGCCGCACGATGAGCCGGCGCCGAGCCCTGTCAAGACGGCAGCGGAAGGCGCCCAGACCGAGGTCTAGGCTCAGGCCGGCGAGCGCGCCGCTTCGATGGCCGGGAGAAGCATGTTCTGGTAGCTCTCTTGGTCGATCGGGCCGACATGTTTGAACCGGATGACGCCGTCATTATCAACGACAAAGGTTTCCGGCACGCCGTAAACGCCCCATTCGATGCCCACCCGACGATCCCGATCCGCGCCGATCCGATCGTAAGGATTGCCAAGCTCGGCCAGAAACGCCCGGGCGTTTTCCGCCGGATCGTCATAATTGAGCCCATAGATTTCGACCGGTTCGTTTGCCAATTCCATAAGGAACGGATGTTCGGCGCGGCAGGGCACACACCAGGACGCAAAGACGTTGACGATAACGACGCCATTGCCGGCGAGATCGGCCGCTGAAAATCCGGGCTGGCCGTGCCCCTCGACCGAGGCGAGATTGAATTGTGGTACCGGTTTGTCGATGAGCGCGGAGGGCACAAAGCTCGTCGAGCGCCCCATCTGCGAAGCAAACACCGCCAGAAGAGCCGCAAGGATAATGAGCGGCAAAACCGCCAGGCCGATCCTGACCGATGGTTTCATTTCTGCCTGCGCGCCTGCCGCGCCGCTTCGAGCATAGCCACCCGCGCCTTGGCCGACCGCGCCGAAATCACGGTCCAGCCGATCAGCGCACCGACAACGACAATCGTGCCGGCATAGGCTGCAGTGATAAATTCCCAATGCTGGCCCAGATCGATCATGCACCTTCTCCCGCGCGGGCCTGCGCCAACTCGAGCGAGCGGATGCGACGCTTGGTGACTTCGGTCCGCATGCGCACAAGATGCAGAGTCAAAAACAGCAGAGAAAACGCCAGCGTCATCACGAGCAGCGGCACGAGGATCGAGCCATCGACCGTCGGACCATCGGTTCTGAACACGGACGCGGGCTGGTGCAGGGTCTGCCACCAATCGACGGAAAACTTGATGATGGGGATATTGATGGCGCCCACCAAAGTCAGCACCGCAACGATCCGAGCCGCCTTGAGCTGATCGTCAAACGCCCGCCACAGGGCGATAAGGCCGAGATAGATGAACAGCAGGACCAGCGTCGAGGTCATGCGCCCATCCCATTCCCAGAACGTGCCCCATGTGGGCCGGCCCCACATCGAGCCGGTGAAAAGGGCAAGCGCGGTAAAGGCGGCACCAAGAGGAACGGCGGCCTTCTGGCTGACATCGGCCATGGGATGGCGCCAGACCAGCGTGCCGATGGCCGAAAAAAACATCACGGCGTAACAGAACTGGCTCAGCCAGGCGCTGGGGACGTGCACATACATCATGCGCACTGTGTCCCCCATCTGATAATCGGCCGGCGAGGCAAGGAACGAAAAATAGAGCCCCACCGCAAAGGCCAGCCCGGTCGCGACAGAGAGCGGAACGACGAGATGGCGCGACCACCCCATAAACATCCCCGGATGGGCGATGCGGGTGAACCATCCCGGCTCGGCGGGTTTGGGTTGGGTCTGAACCATCTATTCCCCGGAAATCTTCAGCGCCAGCGCCGCGGCGAACGGTGCAAGCGTTACGCTTAAAAGACTGATCGCGCCGAGAAGCAGCAGGGCCTGGGCCGATCCGCCCAGCCGCGCCACGTCGAACGCACCGGCACCGAAAATAAGCACTGGCAGGCTCAGCGGCAAGACAAGAACCGGTGCAACCAGCCCCCCACGCTTGAGGCCAACTGTCACAGCAGCCCCGATGGCGCCGAACGCAGCCAGCGCCGGCGTGCCCAGCGCCAGCGAACAAACGGCCAGCCAGAACCCCTGCCCATCAAGCCCCAGCATCAGGGCCAGAATGGGCATCGCCACAATCAGTGGCAATCCGGTGAGCAGCCAGTGCGCAACGAGTTTTGCGGCGACCACCATCTCGAGCGGGACGATACCATGGCGGAAAACGGCCAGGCTCCCATCGTCGAAATCGCCGCGAAACAGACGTTCATTGGACAAGAGCTGCGCCAGAAGCGCCGCTACCCAGATAATGGCGGGGGCAAGCTGGGCAAGAAGCGGACGGTCGGGCCCAACGGCGAACGGCATGAGCACGCCAACAATGACAAAGAACAGCACGAGGGTGAGAATGTCCCCACCCTGGCGCAGACCGAGCCGGAGGTCGCGAGCGATGATTGCGCCCAGAACCTTCATTGCGCCGATCCGCCCAATTCGAGCGTCTTCACATTGCCGTCAACGGCGATGTCGAGGTGGGTGGCAATGACCGCCAGCCCACCTTGTTGCAAATGACTGGAAATCAGCGCACCGACCCATGCCGCGCCGGCGGTGTCGAGCGCACTGGTCGGCTCATCGAGCAGCCAGAGCGGGCGGCGAACGGCAATCAGGCGCGCCAACGCCAGGCGCCTGGTCTGACCGGCAGAAAGAAGCCCGGCATCTATGCTGCCCAATTCTCCCAGCCCGGCCCGGGACAAGGCGGTTTCGACATCGGCTGGTTCTGCATCGAGCACATCGGCCCAGAATTTGAGATTCTCGGCGACGCTGAGTCCCGATTTTATGGCCGGTGCATGCGCGACATAGTGCAGATGCCCGTATTTCGGAGCCTCGGGATCGGTTTGCAGATATTCTATGCGCCCCGCAACGGGATCCAGCAGCCCGGCCAGAGCCATCAGCAATGTGCTCTTGCCGGCCCCATTGGGCCCCCGCAGCATAAGCGCCGTTCCCGCCTCCAGCGAAAAGCTCAACGCTGTCACAATGGCCCGCCCGCCCCTGCTCAGCGACAGGGCGTTAACGCCAAGCCCGGTTTCCGGCATGCGGGAAAGCCCTTCAATGTTCATGCCAAAGCTCTATTGAACCAAAGTCCGGGCTGGCAAGTGCAAATTGGATTCATTATAGAGAGGGCGAAAAAGGCGGGGGAGAAGTTATGCTTTCTCGCTTCATGCCTCCGGACGAGCCGGTGGCCATTGCAGCGTCGCATTGTTTTCGACGCGAAATTGGCCGTTTGGCCCGGTCTCAATCGGGGGTACCCGCAACCTTATTGAGACAAGGCGGACCGCGTGACCGAGACATCCAATAGCTTTAAGACCAAGACGAACCTCACCGTTGGAAACAAGGCCTATACGATCTTTTCGCTCGCCGAAGCAGAAAAGAACGGACTGGATGGCATTTCCCGCCTGCCCCATTCATTGAAGGTGGTCCTCGAAAACCTGCTGCGTTTCGAAGACGACCGCACCGTCAAGGCCGCCGACATCAGGGCTGTAAAGGCATGGCTCGACGATCGCGGCCGGGCCGGGCACGAAATCTCCTACCGCCCTGCCCGCGTCCTGATGCAGGATTTCACCGGCGTTCCCGCCGTTGTCGATCTGGCCGCCATGCGCGATGCCACCGCAAATCTCGGTGCGGATCCCCAGAAGATCAACCCGCTTGTCCCCGTCGATCTGGTCATCGATCACTCGGTGATGGTCGATTATTTCGGCACCCCCGGCGCGTTCGAGCAGAACGTGACGCGCGAATATGAACGCAATGGCGAGCGCTATGAATTCCTGCGTTGGGGTCAGTCGGCGTTTGAAAATTTCCGCGTCGTGCCTCCCGGAACCGGCATCTGCCACCAGGTGAATCTCGAATATCTGGCCCAGACCGTCTGGACGAAACAGGAAAACGGCGAGGAAATCGCCTATCCCGATACGCTTGTCGGCACCGACAGCCACACCACGATGGTCAACGGACTGGCCGTCCTTGGCTGGGGTGTAGGCGGCATCGAGGCCGAAGCTGCAATGCTCGGCCAGCCCATTTCCATGCTCATCCCCGAAGTGATCGGGTTCAAGTTCACTGGCAAGTTGCCCGAAGGCACGACAGCAACCGACCTTGTGCTGCACGTCGTCGAAATGCTGCGCAAGAAGGGCGTGGTCGGAAAATTCGTCGAATTTTTCGGCGCCGGCCTCTCCAACCTCTCGCTCGAAGACAAGGCAACCATCGCCAACATGGCGCCCGAATATGGCGCGACCTGCGGCTTCTTCCCGATCGACAAGGAAACCATCAAATACCTCACCGATTCGGGCCGCGAACCCGATCGCGTGGCACTGGTCGAAGCCTATGCCAAGGAACAGGGCATGTTCCGGGCCGACAATGACCAGGATCCGATCTTCACCGACACGCTCGAACTCGATCTTTCCACCGTCGTGCCCTCGCTGGCCGGTCCCAAGCGCCCGCAGGATCGTGTGGCCCTGACCGACGCTTCGACCGCGTTCGTCAAGGCACTCGAAGAGATTGCCGGCGGCCGCAAGGTTTCGCCCGAGCCCGACTCCAAGGGCGATTCGCGCTATATCGATGAGGGTGCCACCGGCGTCCATGATACGCCCGAGGACAACGAAAACCATGGCTATGTCGTCAATGGTGCGGACTATCGGATTTCCGATGGCGATGTGGTGATTGCCGCGATCACCTCGTGCACGAACACGTCCAATCCGTCGGTGCTGATCGCGGCCGGCCTCGTGGCCCGCAAGGCACGCGAAAAGGGATTGAAACCCCAGCCCTGGGTTAAGACATCACTGGCTCCCGGTTCGCAGGTCGTCACCGAATACCTCGAAAAATCCGGCCTGCAGGAAGACCTCGACGCCATGGGGTTCAACACTGTCGGCTATGGGTGCACCACCTGCATCGGCAATTCCGGCCCGCTCGATGAAAACATCTCCAAATGCATCAACGACAACGATCTGGTTGCCGTCTCGGTGCTGTCGGGGAACCGTAACTTCGAGGGCCGCGTCAACCCCGACGTGCGCGCCAACTATCTTGCCTCGCCCCCGCTGGTTGTCGCCTATTCGCTGCTCGGTAAAATGACCGGCGATATTACCACCCAGCCGCTCGGCACCGGATCGGACGGACAGCCCGTCTATCTGAAAGACATCTGGCCCACTTCGACTGAAGTGGCCGACGTTCTGCGCTCGGCGATTTCGGTGGACATGTTCAGGCGCCGCTATGGCGATGTGTTCAAGGGCGACAAGCGGTGGCAGGAAATCAAGGTCGACGGTGGGGAGACCTACAAGTGGAACTCGGCGTCCACCTATGTTCAGAACCCGCCCTATTTCGAGGGCATGACCATGGACCCCAAGCCGGTGACCGACATCGAGAACGCCCGGGTTCTTTCGATCTTCCTCGATTCGATCACCACCGATCACATTTCCCCGGCCGGCTCGTTCAAGTCGGGCACGCCTGCCGGCAAGTACCTGATGGAACGCCAGGTCAAGCCAATCGACTTCAACTCGTTCGGCGCGCGTCGCGGCAACCACGAAGTGATGATGCGGGGCACCTTTGCCAATATCCGCATCAAGAACCAGATGCTCGATGGCGTCGAGGGTGGCTTTACCAAGTCGCCTTCGGGCGAAGTGGTACCGATCTATGACGCAGCCATGGAATACAAGGCTCAGGGCACCCCGCTGGTGATCTTTGCCGGCAAGGAGTATGGCACGGGCTCGTCGCGCGACTGGGCGGCAAAGGGCACGACCCTGCTCGGCGTTCGCGCCGTAATTGCCCAGAGCTTCGAGCGTATCCACCGCTCCAACCTGGTCGGCATGGGCGTCCTTCCGCTGGTCTTTAACGAGGGCACCTCATGGCAGTCGCTCGGTATCACCGGCGATGAGACGGTTTCAATCCGCGGATTAACGGAAATCGAGCCGCGCCAGACGCTTGAACTCGATATCACCTTCGGTGACGGCCGAAATGAAATCGTGCCGGTTCTCCTGCGCATCGATACGCTGGACGAACTCGAGTACTATCGCCATGGCGGTATCCTGCAATATGTGCTGCGCAACCTCGTCGCCGCATAAAAGGCATCGAAACGATAAACAAAGGGCGGCCTTCGGCCGCCTTTTTTTGTTACCCGAAATCGAGAAGGCTGAGAGCCGTTCAGGATTTGATTGAATCAAATCCTTGGCTCTAAGCCCTTGTTTTGTCGCGTGTCCGAACCGCAAAACCGTTTCCACTTTTGCTGGACATGCTCTAGATGCCGAGCACCATCTTGAGACCGATAAGGCCGAGAAAGATCAGGATCATCCGATCGAAGGCGGTCTGACTGAGCTTGCCCGAAAGCCATTGCCCGACCGGCATGAACAGGAAGGTCGGGATTAGCGCAAACACCCCTTGCAGCAGCCATTCAGGGCGCAGAACGCCAGCCACCCACAGCGAGGGCGCCTGAAAAGTGGCCAGAACCATAAACATCGCTGAAACCGCATAAACATGCGCGTTGCGCTCGAACCGCATGGCATGAATGAAGGTCACCCCGATCGGCGCGGAAATGCCCGTCGCCCCATGCAGGAGTCCCGCCCCCAGGCCAGCCGGCATGGCCCAGCGTTTCGCCGCCTCCGGGCCGACTATAAAGTGCGGATTCAGGACCCGCAGCCCCAGATAGCCGAGCAATAGGATGCCCAGGGTCAGCGCCAGTCCCCGTTCAGGGGTCGCTGTCAAAAACCAGGTTCCGCCGATCACCCCGACCACGCAAAGCGCCAGCATGGATGGAAGAAATCGCAATCGCGCATCGCCCCTGGCATGCCGAAAGCGATAGAGCTGAAAGGCGTTGGAAACCAGGATGGGGATCAGCAGCACGGCAATGGCATGCTGTAGCCCGAACGTCGCCGCCAGGAAGGGGACGGCGATAAGCGGCATTCCCATCCCGGTGGCGCCCTTGGAGATGGCGCCGGCACCGACCGCGGCAAAAATGATGGCGAGTGTGATGAAATCCATGGAAAGGCAAAGTCCGGGACAAGAAGGGGAGGTGGCGTTCTTGCTAGACCAGTTGCCTGTCCGAAACAATCGGACTTTGATAGGCGCAGCGTAAGCGGTCAGCGGGACCTGACCTCGGGCGCCTCCATGAGATGTCGCTCGACCTGACGCAAATGCTGATACATGGCACGGCTGGCGCCATCGAGATCGCGCTGCTCGATGGCCGCAATGATCAGATCATGTTCCGCAAAGGAATGGTGATCGTGCGGGGGGCGGTCCGAGCTGGACCGCAACAACCCCCAGACCACCGCACGGCGCACCGCGTTCAGTGCATCGAAAAGCGCCAGCAACAATCGATTGTCGGTTGCCTCGGCAATGCACCGGTGAAACTCGTTATCGGCCGCTTCATATTGCCGCCAGGTGCCCGCCCTGTGCGTCCTTTGGATACAGCGATGCATGGCCTCCACATGACGTGAGGTCGCGTTGAGCGCGGCCTCCCGGGCAATAATCGGTTCGATCAGCAGGCGGGTTCGCATGACTTCGGCCGGATTGGTTTCCCTGTCGATCTCCGCAAGGCTGAGCACTTCGATGGCCCGGCTGCCGGTGAACGTGCCCTTGCCCACATGGCGCCAGAGCTGGCCCTCCGCTTCCAGCGTCGCCAACGCCTTGCGCAGATCGGCCCGCGAGACGCCAAGCTGTTCGGAAAGCTCACGTTCCGCTGGCAGCCTGGTATCGGGCGGAAAGTTGTGGCGCGTCAGCCAGGCCCGCAATTGAACCAGTGTCGCGACGTTCCCCTCTTCGATTTCCTGCGTATCGTCAGCCATCAGCACCTCGAAACCAATTGTAATTGGTTTGATACCTAAGACAGGTAATTTCGGCAAGTCAATCCGCTTTTCGCAGCCAATTCCGCAAACTTTCTGGCGCTGCCACCTTAGCGGGCTCTGCCTGTAGCATTATTATGCATTATTTTTCAGCTATTTATGTCTGATGCGAAGCCCTCAAACACGACAACCCACGAGACATTGACGTTAAACCAATTTCGTGAAAAAACTAAACCATTCTGGATTTGGTTGCGGCAAGGAGGGCTGTTTCCTGAACCGGAAGCCGATTTTCACAAGGGAGGAGAAACTTATGAAGATCACGCGCAGACTGTTTACCATCGCCAGCGCCGCAATTGCCCTGAGCATTCCGTTCGGTGCCGTGCCGGCTCTGGCCCAGAATGCCCCCATACGGGTGGCCATGGGCGACATTGCCAGCGTCGAAAGCCTCGGATTGCTCGTTGCCATCGAGCGCACCAAGGAACGCGGCGTGCCCATGGAATTGACGTTCTTTAACTCTGAAGATGTCGCGACCCAGGCGGTCGTCGGCGGGCAGGCCGATATCGGAGTTGGAGCGCCTTATGCCTTCATCCAGAATTCGAACGCCCCGATCCGCATGTTCTACCGCATGACGACGCTTCTGTTCTTCCCTGTCGTCAATTCAGAGGTTTATTCGAGCTGGGCCGACCTTGACGGCGAGGAAATGACCGTGCACTCGCGCGGATCGGGTACCGAGGCCCTGATGCGGCTCATGGAGCAGAACGAGGGCATAGCCTTTTCCAACCTCAGCTATGTTCCGGGCGCCGAAGTGCGGGCCGGCGCCCTGTTGCAGGGCACGATCAATGCCACGATCGTTGACGCGGCCTCCATGCGGCTGCTCGAGGATCAGGCGCCCGGCAAATTCATGCAGCTTCCTGTCGAAGGTGTAAATGCCACCGACGAGGCGCTCTACGCCAACATAAGCTTCCTCGAAAGCCGCACCGATGATCTGGCGGTGTTCGTCGAGGAGCTGCTCGGCACCTGGCAGGAGATCAACGAAAATCCTGCAATGGTGGCCGAGTGGCGGACGCAATACGACCTGCTGCCCGATCTTCCGGCCGAAGCGGCTGGTGACATCGAGCAGTTCTACACCGAAGCGGCCGAAGGCGGCGTATTGCCGCTTGGCGGCGGCATGCCCGAGGACGTCATCGACGATCTCGCTTTCCTCTCGGCGGCCGGTCAGGTCGAAGCCCCCGACGGGGATGTGGATGTCTCGATGTACTGGGACTTCAGCGCCCTGGACGCTGCTCGCCAGTAGGTAAGGATGAGCGTGCGGGGGAGAAAATCCCCCGCGCGATTCCATCGGTCAAACACACCCAGGTATAATCATGTCGACACTGAACACGGCCGACGCCGCACTGCTGCACAACCGGACAGACGCACCCGGTTTCGCCTCGCGCCTGGCCCAGATCCCGCTGATCTGGAAACTGCTTTCGGTGGCTCTTTTCGCGCTGGCCTGGGAAATGGCCGGCCGTTCGGGCTTCAACTTTTCCTTCCCCACGTTTTCGGCGACTGTATCTGCCTTTTGGGAAATGGTGGTGGACGGCTCGATGGGCATGGCCTATCTGCGCACCCTCGAACCGCTGCTCATTGGGCTCGCTTTTTCCCTGATCGTGGGGGTGACGATGGGCGTAGCCATGGGCCTGCGCGAAGACGTCGAATGGCTCGCCCTGCCCATATTCATCGTCATGCAAGCCGCCCCCATGGCGGCACTGATCCCGCTGGTGACCTTTATCTACGGCATCAGCCTGACGGCCAAGGTGATCGCTGTGGTCATGCTCGCCATGCCGGTTATCACAATCAATTCCTACAAGGCGGTGCGAAACGTCCCCGGATCGCTGGTCTCCATGTGCCATTCCTTCATGGGCACCCGCCGCCAGCAGATCTGGTACGTTGTGGTTCCCGCAGCCAGCCCCATGATGTTCGCCGGATTGCGGCTCGGCGTTGCCGAGGGCTTTTCCGGTGTGGTCCTCGCCGAATTGCTGATCACGCCGACCGGCATCGGCGATCTGATCACCTTCCACCGCTCGGTGGCCAATTTTGCCCATATGTACGCGACAATCGCTTCCATCGTGTTGTTTGCGGTGATCGCCGTGGGCCTCCTGCAATGGGTCGAAACACTGCTGTTCCGCCCGGAAAAACGGAGTGTGAAATGAAAATCGCGACCCCCGATATGCTTGAAAAAGGAGCTTCCCCAGTGGGGGCATCCAGCAAGATCATCGAAGTCAAGAACGTCTCGAAAGTCTACGGAACCGAGGTCGTGGCCCTCAAGGACATCAATCTCGATTTCCAGACCGGGCAGCTCACCAGTCTGCTCGGGCCGTCCGGCTGCGGCAAGACCACCCTGCTCAAGATCATTGCCGGACTGCTACCGGCGACACAGGGCGAAGTGCTGGTCAACGGCAAAAAAATTTCCGGACCCGGACCCGAGCGGGCTTTCGTCTTTCAGGATTTCGCGCTGCTGCCCTGGGCCAGCGTTCTCGACAATGCCGCTTTCGGCCTCAAAATGCAGGGCATGGGAAAATCCGAGCGCGAGGAGATCGCCAACCATTATATAAGGGAAGTGGGCCTTGATGGTTTCGAAAAAAGCTATCCCCACCAGCTCTCTGGCGGCATGCGCCAACGGGTCGGCCTGGCCCGCGCCCTCTCGGTCAATGCCGAAGTCCTGTTGATGGACGAGCCCTTCTCGGCCGTCGACGAGCAGACCCGGCGCAAGTTTCAGGAAGACCTGATCCGTCTGCGCGAAGTGGAGAAAAAGACCTTCATCTTCGTGACCCATTCCATCGAGGAAGCGGTCTATGTTTCCGATCGCATCATCCTGCTTTCGCCGCGCCCCGGCCGGGTGTCCGAGATCATCGACCCCGACATCCCCGGCGATATCGGTCCCGATGAACTGCGCCGCAACGAGGTCTATCTCGAAACGGTCGAGAGCATCTGGCACGGCATCAAGAAATATGTGGAGTGAGCCATGACAATCAATGGTTTCAAACTCCCCAAGATGGCTGCGCTGGTCGTCTGGCTGGTGGTCTGGGAACTGGTCGGGCAGTTCGACCTGCTCATGCTGTTCCCGCCCTTCTCGTCGGTGCTGATGGCCATGGGCGAGGTGGTGACCTCGCGCAGCTTTGGCAATGCGGTCTGGATCACCCTTTCGTGCTACGCGATGGGCATGGGGCTGGCGTTGGCCGTCGGCATCACGATCGGCGTCCTCATGGGCCTGTTCAAGCCGGTCGACGACATGCTCAACATGTGGGTCAACGTTTTCCTGTCAGCGCCCCTCTCGGCGCTGGTCCCGATCTTCATGATCCTGTTCGGATTGGGCACGCCGACAGTTGTCGTTACCGTTTTCATGTTCGCCGTCTGGATCATTGTGCTTGATACGAGGGCCGGGGTCCAAAACATTTCCCCCTCGCTAATGGAAATGTCCCATTCCTTCGGCGCCAACCGCTTCGAACGCGCCAGGATCGTGCTTTTTGCCGCATTGCCGGAAATTCTCGCCGGTATCCGGCTCGGCATGATCCGCGGCGTCAAGGGCGTCGTCATCGGCCAGCTTCTGGTCTCGATCATCGGGGTTGGCGCCCTGTTCGCGCTCTACCAGCAGAACTTCCTCATGTCCCACTTCTGGGCCCTGATCGTCCTTTTATTCACCTTTGCCCTGACCATGGCGGACCTGATCGGCCGACTGGAAAAGCGCATCGAATACTACGCACACGTTAGGAGTTGAAATAATGAACGAGAGTGCACTTAAACCCGCCGGCGCCAACTTCGTCGTCGCCCCCAATCCGGTCCCCACCCTTCCGGTTGAAGGCACATCGGATGTCTTCCCGGTCAACCGGATTTTCTGCATCGGCCGCAACTATGCCGCCCACGCCGTTGAAATGGGCCACGACCCGGACAAAGAGCCGCCTTTCTTCTTTTTCAAGCATGGCGGAGCGGTGATTTCGGATGGCACTTTCCCCTATCCCACCGAAACTTCCGACGTGCACCACGAGGTCGAGATGATCGTGGCTCTGGGCAAGGGCGGCACCGATATCGCGGTCGAAGACGCTCTCGATCACGTCTTTGGCTACGGCGTGGGCCTTGATATGACCCGCAGGGATCTGCAAGCCGACGCCAAGAAGCTTGGGCGTCCCTGGGAAGTGGCCAAGAGCTTCGAGGCCTCGGCGCCTTGTGGGCCGCTGGTTCCTGCCAGCCGCATCGGTCACCCCGATCAGGGGGCAGTTGTCCTCAAGGTCAATGGCGAAACGCGCCAGCAAGGCGATCTCAACCAGATGCTCTGGAAAGTACCAGAGATGATCTCGATCCTTTCGCGCTTTTTTGCCCTGCAGCCCGGCGACATCATCATGAGCGGAACCCCATCGGGCGTCGGCGCCGTCTCCCGCGGCGATATGATCGCGGCAAGCGTCCAGGGGGTAGGTGAAATAAAGATCAACGTGGTCTAATAGGGATCGGGCGGAGCGCGACCATGTGCGCGCTCCGCATATTTTCGGGCAATCAGGGGACAAAAGCTATATGTTGAACGTCGATCCGGGGCAGGCTCTTTTCCTGCTCGTCACCCTGCTGGCCACCGGCGCAATCGCCGGCGTCATATCGGGCCTTCTGGGCGTCGGCGGCGGCATTGTCATCGTGCCAGTGCTGTTCTTTGTCTTTCTGGCGCTCGATGTATCCGAGACCGTGCGCATGCACGTTGCGGTCGGCACCTCACTTGCCACCATCATCTTTACAGGCTTTATGTCTGCGCGCTCGCACTGGAAGCGCGGAAGCGTCGATACGAGCCTGCTGCGCAGCTGGGGACCTTGGATCGCCTTTGGCGTCGTTGCGGGAACGGTGATCGGCGGCAACGTCTCGGGCACCGTGCTCACGCTCGTGTTCGCCGCCATCGCAGCGCTTGTGGCGATCAACATGGCCTTCAAGCCGGCCGACTTGGCCAAGCCCCGCCCCATGCCGGGCACACCACTCAAGCAGATTCTTTCAACGACCATCGGGCTGATTTCGGTGATGATGGGCATCGGCGGAGGGACGCTGGCGGTCCCCATCCTGTCCTTTTTCACCTATCCGATCCGGCTTGCAGTCGGCACCGCCGCAGCGATCGGGCTCATCATCGCCATCCCCGGCACGATCGGCTATGCGCTGTTCGGTCTCGGCGTATCCGGTCTGCCGCCATTCTCGCTCGGCTATGTGAACCTGGCAGGCCTGGTCGCCATCATTCCCACATCCATGCTGACGGCGCCGCTGGGCGTCAAACTGGCCCACGCCATTCCGCAACTGGCCCTGCGCTGGTGTTTTGCCGGATTTCTGGCCATCACCTCGATCCGCATGATTACCAGCATTTTCTAGGGCAGGACAAAGCCAGCCAAACAAAAAGGGCCTGTCGGCCCTTCGTTTTCAGCAGTCCGCAGGTCGGCCTTGTGGCGACCTATCGGGTGTCTGCGGCATTGCGCGGTTTCTGAAAATCCCGGACCGGCTTCGGAAGCCTCAGCGTGACGGTGACGCGCTCGGTGAATCTGCCGGTAGCCTGGACGCAGTATTGGGTTGGGCGATGATGCTCAGCGGAGCCGTATCGCGGTCACCGAACGCAACGGCAAAGCGGGGAAAGGCGACGGCGCTGAAGCGTCCGCTGCGTTTCGATGAAACAGGAAAAGCGATCACTTTGCTCAACATATGCATCAGCTTCATCCTTTTTTGGGTTACGCTCTGGGCAAGGGGTAGGCTTTGTCCTTGTAGAGCGCGGTAATCTGATCGGCTCCGAAGCGTCGTTCCTCGGTTTCAAGAATAGCGCCGGCCAGAAGTTCGGACGGCATTTCCTCCATGAGATAGCGCAACGCCTTTGCCGTGCTGTCAAAGCGGCGGTAGCGAACCGTGCGGAACCGCGTCGAGCGCTTGCCCGGATAAAGTTCTGCGCTGGCCGTATAATCAAATCCGTCGATGTTGGTTTTCATTGTGCTTTCTCCGGCGTCATTCGCCGTTGTCGGGTCGCACCCCGTCATAAAGGCGCTGCGCCGTCTGAACGGCTCTCAATTTACGCTCGCGATCCAGAAGGACCTGGCGAATGGCCGCAAATTGCCCGTTCTTTTCAGTAACCGAGATTGATCGGACCTTGCTCTCGGCAACCTCAAGAGGTGTCTTTATCACTGGCTTTTCGCCTTGAAGGCCGGGGCCGAAAACTCAGCCCCGGCGAAATCGTCAGGAAACCTGCAGATTTACTGCTGATGCCTTGCCGTCACGGCCATTTTCCAGCTCATAGCTGACAGCCTGACCTTCGGCGAGACCCGAAAGACCGGCGCGCTCCACCGCTGAAATGTGGACGAAGGCGTCCTTGCTGCCGTCAGAAGGCGAGATAAAACCAAAGCCTTTGGTGGCATTGAAGAACTTAACGGTACCGTTGATCATGAAAGTGTCTTTTCGTGTGGCCCGGTCCAAAGCGGACATACGGGCGTGTTTCCGGCCCGCAACACGCGGATCGGATCTAGAACGTTCGCAAAAAATCAGGAGATGTTCCTGCACCGGCGCGCCGGTGCAGGGAAAGCCAATGATCGGCCGAAAACGTACTTCTATATATAGGTAACTGCGGTCCGATAAACAAGGGCCGACAGGATCAAGGCACGATCACACACTAAAGGACCGCCTGGATCCATGGGGCAGCACCATCGCATTGCCTGAAGTAGCTCCAGCCTTCCCCTAATCCGGAAAAGCAAAAAGGGCCTTTCGGCCCTTTGATCTCAAGGCTTTCACGCCTTGGAATTTTTGGAGCGGGCGATGAGATTCGAACTCACGACCCTAACCTTGGCAATCTACTACTAAGTACGTGCTAAGTACCTAATAAATCAAGGCTTTTCTCAACTCAACCGATTGAGGAAAGCACAATGGCAACCTTTCGAAATCTTCCATCAGGCCGCGTGAACTGCCAAATTAGAAAGAAGAACAGTAAACCAGTTTCCCGTTCATTCGATACAAGGGAACAGGCCGAGGCATGGGCCTTACTTCATGAACTCCCTCGCAGACAGCCAAAAAGGAACGAGCTTCAAACACTAACGTTTCGGGAGCTTGGCCATCAGTATACGGCGACTGCCCTCCGAGGTCGTCCTGCCTATTATCAAACCTATAGGCGCGTAGAGCGCATTTCCGAGCGGTTCAAACAACCGATAACGACGATCACGAAATGGGATATCAATGACTACAAAGCCAAACGACTGACGGAAGTTGGCACATCCACATGCCGAGATGAGCTTCTCCTTATCCGCCGTGTCTTCAGGTGGGCAAACAAGGAACTGCTGCTGGGATTAGAAAGCCCATGTGAGGACATCGTTCTACCTAGAGCATCGAAGCCGAGAAACAAGGTGATAAGCCCGGACGAGTTGAAAGCGTTGCTAGCTAAAGTGAGCCCTGCGATGCGGCCCGTGATTGAACTGGCTTTTGAGACAGCAATGCGCCGGTCAGAAATCCTGAAACTCACGCCCTCATGTCTGCACCTCGAAGAACAGTTAGCCGAGGTGATAGACGGAAAGACCGGTGACAGGAGCGTCCCACTCACCCGACGGGCAGTAGAGCTTCTCACAGAGGCGAAGAAGCAATGCCTTGCTCCTAGCTCCAAGCTATTCCCCTTCGCCCCCTACAGCGTCTCTCAGGCCCTTAGGCGGGCACGTGAGGCACTAGGGTTTTCCGATGATATCCGTTTTCACCAACTGCGGCATACCCGGATCAGTATGGTTGCCCGAAAGGGCTTCAATCAGGCGCAAATCATGATGGTAAGCGGGCATAGGGATAGTCGCAGCGTTCAGCGATATACGCATCTGAACGTAAAAGATGTAATCGGATTGTTGGACTAGCAATTACCCCGGCCTTGCGGGCCTATTGCCTTCTCAGTAGGTCCGCAGGCTCTACGTCTAGAACGGTCGCCAGACGATCTAACACGTCGATACTAGCGCCATACACGCACCGTTCGAGGGAACTGATGTAAGTCCGATCTACGTTCGCAAGGTGCGCCAATTCCTCCTGCGACAGGTGCTTAGCCTGTCGAAGCCTCTTTAAATTGAACGCGAGCACCTCCCGTATGGTCATGCATTGGAGAGAAGCCGGTTGTTGAGTATATCACTACGGAGTATTCTCTACAGTACGGCACTGGACGCTGATATGCTCGGGCTTGAAAAGACAAAAGGCAGGAGAGAACAGTATGGGGGGCAATCTGACAGGGGGCGGAAGTCTGTTGGCTGTGATCCTGATGATATATGCATTCGGAGTTATGTCCCGAATTGCGTACGTCTATTCAAATGATCGAGTCGGCCACATGACGCCGGGAATCGTTCGATCCCGACCCGGCCTTTTTGCAGTACTTGGGGCGATACTGAATAGCCCCTAGATTTCTGGACGCCTTCTTCCCTAAATTTGAGGCAAGGAGGCCATGATGCGGTCTGGCAATTTCAGTGATGAGTTCAAGCGTGATGCGGTCGCGCAGATTACCG
>PBNW01000063.1 GCA_002723255.1 Pelagibacterium sp.
CGCCGGCCTGGGCCGGGTCCGGCGAGGCCGCCCATGCGGCCTATGCCCAATGGCAGGTCTGTCCGTCCAATCCCGGCGATATCCAGCTTGGCGCGGTGATGGAATGGCTCGAGGCCAATATGCCGGCTGAAACGATATACACCAATGGCGCGGGCAATTTCTCGGTCTGGCTGCACCGCTTCCATCGCTATCGCCGCCTTGGCACACAACTGGCCCCGACCTCGGGGTCAATGGGCTATGGGTTTCCCGCCGCCATCGCCGCCGCGATCGTCCAGCCCGAAACGCCGGTGGTCTGCTTTGCCGGGGACGGCGATTTCCTGATGAGCGCACAGGATCTCGCCACGGCCATGGCGGCCGGTGCCAAACCGGTCACCATCGTCTTCAACAATGGCATTCTGGGCACCATCCGCATGCACCAGGAAAACCATTACCCGGGGCGCGTTTCGGCCACCGATCTGGTCAATCCCGACTTCGCGGCCTACGCAAAAGCCTTCGGCGCGCACGGCGAAACGGTGCGCACCACCGCTGAGTTTGCCCCGGCAATGGAGCGTGCCCTGGCATCGGGCAAGGCGGCGGTGATCGACCTCAAACTCGATCCAGAGGCGATCACACCCCGAACCACTCTCACCAAGCTGCGACAGGCGGCCCAGGACAAGGCTTGAGGCCTTGGTCCCGTCATGCCGTCGAGCGGCCTTGAGACGGACGGACGAGGCGGAGCCGAGGACCCCGGCGAACGTTTTCGCCGCGCCGTCGCAGGGCCAGTGAAAGCCATAGGGCGGTTTCAGCCCGTCATGGCTTTCGCGGTGCGGCCCGTGAGGCAGAATGTGGACGAGGCGGAGCCGAGGACCCCGGCGAACGTTTTCGCCGCGCCGTCGCAGGCGCAGCGGAGGGCATAGGCGCGGTTTCAGCGCCGTCATGCCCGCAGTGGTGCGCGCCGTGAGACAAAATGGACGCGGTGCGGCCCGTGAGAGAAAAAATGGTGGAGCTGATCGGGATCGAACCGACGACCTCGTCATTGCGAACGACGCGCTCTCCCAACTGAGCTACAGCCCCATTCGGGGATCGGTTTAGCGCAATATCGCGCAGGCTGGAAGGGGTGAATGGCGACTATTGTGTGGGCAGTGCCAGGGCGATCTGGCCCGGCAAGGTCTCCACCGGCTCAAAGCCGAGATTGGCGCAATTGGTGGCAAAAATTTCGGCCCAGGCCGCGCCGCGCTGCTCGATATAGGTGACGCGGTTGGCCTGGCCCTCGATCGTTGCCTGCTCCGCAGCCGTGGTGGCCCGTTCGGCGGCGCGCATGAAATCGTCATCGGCGAAATAGTTGCAGCCCGGAACGTCGATCGACCGCCAGGCGAACAGCGCGATATCGATGACGTCGCGCGCGGTCTGCCGCCCGAAATCCATATAGGGCGTGAGGTCGGGATCGCCGCAGGCTATCGCTGCCGCCTCGGCCCGCATCCGGGCAATGCGGTCCGGCGCGTCCTCGATCGCCTCTGCGGCCGCGGTGGCGATTTCGCCGAGCCGGATCTGGGCGGCCACCTGTTCGAGTGGCGTGAGGTAGACGATGGAATCATCGAAAAGGGCGCACCGCGTGGTGACATCGGTGCTCACGACCAGAGCATCTGCATCGGCCAACATCTGGTCGACGTCCGCCGCGCCACTCTGCGCCGATGCCTGGCCGGCCACCGAGACGGCCAGCAGCACAACGAATGCGCCTGACAACAATGATGTTCGGTCGGACAAGAGAAATCCTGCGATTATACGAAGTGGCGCTTGAAACCCAAGCACATCACCAATGTGGCTGTTTTGCGAAACCGGTTCGTCCCAGTCTGTCGCAGGCGATAGATAAAGGACTCGTAAACAATGATTGCCTCAAGTGTTAACGAGTGGTTTCCGTATGTGTGGACATTTTGCAACATTGGTCCCGCAACCCTCCCGAATGGCCGTTGAACAGGGCGAACGGCTGTTGCGAACCCAACCGGCATCGCTAGAGTGGGTCTTGCGAATCCATGCATGGGATCGTTTGTCGGTCGCAACGCGACGGCAACACACGACACCAACAATAATGTGGTCGCGTTTCGACAAACTGCCGGATAGCCCGGCACAAACAAACTGAATGACTGACTTTGGAGGTCAATTATGAAACTTAAGAGCCTTCTTCTGGGTTCTGCAGCTGTTCTGGCCCTGTCGACGGGTGCCCAGGCTGCTGATCCGATTCCGGCGACTTTCGTGTCGCTCGGCGTCTGCGATGCCTACGGCATCTCGGGCCTGACCATCGAATCCGACGACACCTGCCTGTCGATCTCGGGTGAAGTGGCTTACGAATATATCCTTCAGGAAGACGTTGATCGGGCTGGCTGGTCTATTGAGTCGAATGTCGATTGGGAACTGGCTTTCGAAGCCACCACCCAGACCGATGCCGGCGCTGCAGTTGCGTTCATCTCGCTCGTTGATGATGACAGCCTGACGAGTGGCGTTGCTCCTATTAGGACGCGTTCGGAAGATCCCGTTATCGATCAAGCCTATGTCCAGTTCGGTGACACCACCGTTCTCTCCGCTGGTCTGAAGGATTCGATCTTCGATACCGAAGTTCTCGACCGGACTTATGGTGGCGACGAGCACGGCGATTTCGATTGGGACTTCGATGAAAACGACCTGACGAATGAAGTCGCTCAGGGCGGTCACGTCATCACCATCGAGTCGCTGGTTGCAGATGGGTTCACCGTCATCGCAGGTCTTGAAGACCTGAATGACGCCGGAGCCGGCTCGCCCGGCGACGGCGGCACTGCACTGCTCGGCGTCGAATATGACGGCGGCATGTTCTCAGCTGAAGCTGCCGTTCTCCTTGGCGACCTTTATGGTGCCACTGATCCGGTCAACTTCTACGCTGCTGTTGCTGCAGAGTTCGACTCGTTCGAAGCCCGCGCTAGCGTGATCTTCGATGACACCGGCGATTACATCGCTTCGCTCGGTGCCACGGCAACCCTCGACATGTTCACTCTCGACGCTGATGCCTACTTCCGCGACAACAGCGACTGGGGCATTGCCGGCGAAGGTTCGTTCGACGCCACTGATACCGTTGCCGTATACATCGGCGCCGGCTACCAGGAAGTCGCAGCCGTTGACATCTTCACCGTTTACGGTGGTGTTGACGCTGACGTCACCGAAACCATCACTGCCAACGCTGAACTCGGCTACACCGACAACGGCGGCGCTGACTACATCTATGGCGCTGCTGGTGTGACCTACGCACCGGGCGGCGGTTTCGAAACCAGCCTGAACGTGTTCGCCGACACCGACGACCACTACAAGCTGACCTTCGAAGCTTCCAAAGAGTTCTAAGAACTCTTCGCCTCGAGGCGATTGTTTGGAAAGGCCCGGCGTTTGCCGGGCCTTTTCTTTTGCGTTGAGCGGGAAATGATCGCCTGGACCGGCTTCGTCGGCGGCCAAAATGCTTTACACTGAACGCCGAAATCCCGAGTCGACCGACATTGCCGCGGCACGCGGCGTAAACCTATTGGCTTTGAATGACTTTTCCCCGCTTGCTCTTTTTTGTCCTGCCCGCCGTCATCGTATTGACCCCGATCCAGGCGGCGCATGCGCAGTATCAATCACTCGATGAGACAGCGGAGATTGGGTCCGGCGATGCCTTTGGCTGGGCCGTGCAGATCGATGCCGGCGACATCACGCTGAATGGCAATGTGCCATACCAATCCGTCGCGACGATTCTTTCGGGGCGGGCAGGGATCGACGATGACGGCATGACGATTGCCGACGGCGCGCCGCTGGGATTCCTGCGTGATGCGATGAAAGCCATAGCGGCCAGCGAGATGCTGGAAGACGGATCGATTGCCTATGGCGCGGGGCAATGGACGGTGACGGGCACATTGCGGCCCGATGCGAGTCGCGATGCGCTGATCGAAGCTCTTGGGTCGGCCGGCGACGGTGCGGAATGGGTACTGGCCATCGAAGCGCCGGGAGGTGGCGATGCGGAAGACATCCAGGCCCCCGGACCGATTGGCGAGGATGTCATGGAGTCGGTTGAAGGCCTGCTTGAGGAAAGCGAGCCAGCACGCGAAGATGTAACGGAGATTATCGAAACCGCGGATGCCGAGGCGTCCACGCAATCTACAGCCGATACGGTGCTCGAGCCCGAGGTCGAGGCCGACGATGCGACCGGCGAACAGCCGCTGTCCGACGACATCGTCGATGCCGTCCCCACGGAAGGAACGACCGAACGGCAAGCGCCGGTCGATGAGGACAGCCCACAAGATCAGGCGATCGTCCAGGAACAGCAGGACATTGCTCCCACCGATCCGATCGTTCCGGATGGGGACGCTGCCGCGAATGCGAATCTCGAGGCGGAAGCCACACAGTGCCGTGAGCAGGTTGCCGCGCTCACGCAAGACAACGCAATTTCCTTCGCCTCGGGCCGCACGACCCCGACGATGTCGTCAGAGAGCCTTATTGCCGATATCGCCGCAGTACTGGCCATTTGCCCTGCGCAGCCGGTTTATGTAGAAGGACATACCGACGCCGATGGGCGCGACGAAACCAATCTGGTTTTGTCCCTCAGCCGTGCCGAGGCGGTTGTCGACCGGTTGGTGGCGCAGGGGATCGACCCCCAGCGCCTTTTCGCCGTCGGCTATGGGGCAAGTCTTCCCGTCGCGTCCAACGAAACGGCGGCGGGCAAGGCGCAAAATCGGCGCATCGTCTTCAGCTTCGAAGACATTGCGCAATAGCAATGCCGGATGTGAGCCGCCGCAAAGGCAGGGCTCCGACCGGAAAGAGGGGGGCTTGGGCAGTGAGTGACATAGCATATCTGATCGCCATCAACTGGCCGTTTCTGGTTCTGGCCGTGCTGATCGGCATTGCGACCGGATGGTACGGCGCACCCGAAGAGGGGCGTTGAATGCTTCCAGGAAAAGCTGCAGACTTTTCCGGTCCGGAAGCGCGGCAAACAAGAGTTTGAAAGCAAGTCCATGGATCCCACGCCGCACATCCTTCCCAGCGCGCTGCTGCTGCTCGCCGCCTTTTTCATCGGCTGTCTTGTCGGATATCTGCTCAAGCGGATGTTCGGGCCCAGCCGGCGTGCCGAACCGGTCGCCCAGCCCGATCAAGCTCAAACGCCGGTTGTGCCCGAACGACCCGACCTCGGCGACCCAGCGCTTGGCCTGCTCAATGAACCGATTGGCGGACAACCTGACGATCTCAAGAAAATCAAGGGGATAGGCCCCAAACTTGAATCGGTTCTGCACCACAATGGTGTGTATCATTTCAGCCAGATTGCCGCCTGGAACGCCAAATCCATCGCCATGATGAACGCCCGACTGTCCTTCAAGGGCCGCATCGAGCGGGAAAAATGGGTCTCACAGGCCAAGGCGCTGGCCAAGGCCGCCAGCCGGAAGTGAGCGTGCGCCGTTGGCGCGTCGATGTCAGGCAGACGCGGCCCTGTCGCCGACATCAGGCTCATCTGCCCGGCATATGTCGCGCAAGAATGCCGCCATGGCCTGATGTTCCTCGGCATCTTCGAGAAGGGCAGGCGATCCCTGATCGGATATGACCAGCGTTGCCGCGTCGCGGCGCCGGCGCACCATCTCGTCAAAACTTGCCCGCCGCACCTGATCGGTCAGTTGCGAGCGCACGATCATCAGCGGGACGTGGGAAAGCGTATCGAACAATTGCCATTGCGGTTCGAGAACGTCGTCGAATTCGAACTGTTCGAGCTGGGCGATCAACTGGCTGTCGAAAAGTGAGCGCAGCTTTCCGCGCCCGTCCTCGGCATAAATGCGCTGGGCGAACCCGTCGAGCCGCGCCTCGGACTCGCCCGGATAATCGGTGCTCAGGATCTTGCGCAGCGCAGCCCGGCAAGCCGGCGCCGATCTGAGCGCCGTCAAATGGCGGAAATTGTTGCGCGTGCGCACCAGCCCGCGCGGGTCGGTCACCGGCCCGGCATCGATCAGGATGGTTCCGGCAACGGCCAGGGGACGGCGCGCGGCAATGATCATGGCGACCTGGCCGCCATGGCCTTCGCCGGCCAGAACGGCGCGCGGCACGTCGAGCGCCGCCATCACATCAAGCACGCAATCGGCATCGGCGAGCGTGGAATAGCGCGCACCCTTGCCCATGTACGACGACCGGCCCCGACCGGGCAGATCGATCAGGATGAAGCTAAAGCCGGTACCGGGCAGCCGGTTGATCGCGGCGGGCAGTCCGGCGAAATCGGACATATTGCGCACATAGCCCGGCAGGCAGACGATCGGGACCACATCATCGGAAATCTCGCCATGAACATGCACGGCAATCTGTGTACTGGCACTGCCGCAGGTGATCGTCCTGACCGGAAGGTCGGAAAAAAGCTGTGTTTGGGGCAGGGGAGTTGCGCGCTTGAACATGATGCTTCATACCACGCCCGGCGGCGCAGGCAATCGCGGTGAGCGTGAGGCCGTGGCCCTGCTTGTCGCGCCATGCAAGTGCCATTATGGTGCGCCAGTTCTGGGGTGACAAAACCGTCATCCCGCGCCATCAAGAAACATCCCCTTAGGGATCGAGGGCGATACTGGAGTGCTTCCAGCAAAAGTGGGCACCACTTTTGCGGTTCGGAAGCGCGACAAAACAAAATGTTGGAGTGCTTCCAGCAGAAGTGGGAACCACTTTGGGGTTCGGAAGCGCGACAAAAATGGAAAGTTGAAGCGCTTTCTTGGGAAGCGCGATAATCTCGTTAAAGGCGGCTGCCAGGCGCGCCTACTGTCGAAAATCAAGGACTGTCTCACATGTTTTCCGGGTCGATCACGGCGTTGGTAACGCCGTTCCATAAGGGTGCTGTTGATGAAGACGCCATGGCGCGCTTCGTCAAATGGCAGATCGAGGAAGGCACCAACGGTCTGGTGCCGGTGGGAACCACGGGCGAAAGTCCCACGGTCAGCCACGAGGAACATCGCCGCGTTATCGAGATCGCCATCGAAGTGGCCGACAAGCGCGTTCCCGTCATCGCCGGGGCCGGCTCCAATTCGACGCGTGAAGCCATCCATCTCGCCCAGTTTGCCGAAAAGGCCGGCGCCGATGGCATTCTGACCATCGTGCCCTATTACAACAAGCCCAACCAGGAGGGCCTGTTCCAGCATTTTTCAGCGATTGCAAAGGCGACCAGCCTGCCCGTCATTCTCTATTCGGTGCCCGGCCGCACGGTGGTCGATATCAGCGTCGACACCATGAAGCGCCTGCGCGATGCGTGCCCCAATATCGTCGGCGTCAAGGACGCGACCGCCGACATGAGCAAGGCGACAATGACGCGCGCTGCGCTGGGCTCGGAGTTCGTCATGCTCTCGGGCGAGGACATTACCGCGCTGGGGTACAACGCCCATGGGGGCAGGGGGTGCATTTCGGTCACCTCCAACGTTGCGCCAAGGCTGTGCTCGGCGTTTCAGGCCGCCTGTCAGGCCGGAGATTTCAGCACCGCGCTCACCATTCAGGATCGGCTGGCACCGCTCCACAAGGCACTGTTTATCGAGCCCAACCCGCAGGGCGTCAAATATGCCGCGTCCAGGCTCGGCCTGTTCGGCGACGAAATCCGGCTTCCGCTGGTTCCGGTGACAGAAACCACCCGCGCGGCCATCGACGCCGCACTGGTCCACGCCGGGCTCATCAACTGATCGATAAGTAATGGCACCGAAGAAAGAAAAAGGTTTGCTCGAAACCGGCATGGTGGCCGAAAACCGCCGGGCCCGGTTCGATTATGAGGTTCTCGACACCATCGAGGCCGGCATCGTGCTGCGCGGGACAGAAGTGAAATCCCTCCGTAACGGCAAGGCCCAGATCGCCGAATCCTACGTGTCGCCCGAGGGCGGGGAACTTTGGCTGATCAATGCCAACATTCCCGAATATGTGCAGGCCAACCGCTTCAACCACGACGAAAAGCGCCGCCGCAAGCTTCTGGTCTCGCACCGCGAACTCGACAAGCTCGCCAAGGGCGTCGAGCGGCAGGGCAACACCATCGTGCCGCTCAAACTCTATTTCAACGATCGCGGCATGGCCAAACTGCTGATCGGGCTCGCCAAGGGCCGAAAATCCCACGACAAACGCGACGTCCAGAAAGATCGCGATTGGGCGCGCGACAAACAGCGGATCTTGAAGCAGGGCTGATCTGGCCTCGGACGGTCGGGCCTGCTCGAATGCCGAGTGTACTGGATCCCGGATCAAGTCCGGGATGACCAAGGGGGTAGGGATGCTCCTGTGCCAAACAGAAGCGGCCCCTCGCAGAGCCGTCGCCTTTCCTTGCACAATGTTCCACACGACCGTCATTCCGGCCTTGAGCCGGAATCCAGTACCCCCAGCGCCGGAGGTGGATGCTCAGCCTTCAGCCGTTATCGCAGCCTTCGCCTTGCTCATCGCGTCCTCGAACATCTCGGTCGTCAGCCGCCCGGTATTGGTGTTGTAGCGCGAGCAGTGGAAGCTATCGATCAGCGTGCGTCCGTCGCTCAGCCGGTGCGCGCGGCCGTGGCCGAACGGGAAGGCGGCGCGGCGTTCTCCCAGGGCGCTGAGCAGCGATTCGTGGGCGATGCGGCCAAGGGCAAAGAACGCCTTTGCCTGACGATTGGCCTCGATCGTCGCGATAAGAAACCGTCTGCAGGTGGCGATTTCCGGCCCGGTCGGCTTGTTTTGCGGCGGGACGCAGCGCACGGAATTGACGATCAGCGTATCGACGAGCTGCAGGCTGTCATTGGGATCGGCTTCGAACTCGCCGGTCGCCAGCCCGAATTTCTTGAGCGTTGCATAGAGCAGATCGCCAGCGTAATCGCCGGTAAACGGGCGCCCGGTGCGGTTCGCCCCGCGCAGCCCCGGCGCCAGCCCGACGATCAGCAGGCGGGGGGCGGCATCGCCCCAATTGTCCACCGGCGCGTTGTGCCAATCTGGAAACTGGTGCTGATTGACGTGCCGAAACTCGGCCAGTCGCGGACAGAGCGGACAATCTGGTGGTGGATTGGTCGGGAGCGCCAAGGACAGTCTCGCACAAGAATCAGGGCGAAACATCCTCTCTGGCGACCTGCTGGCGGTCAACCTGCGGGCGGCCCACCGTCTTGATCAGGGTGGCGATTTCGAGAAAGTAGTCGGCCTGGCGCCGCAGATCGTCAGAAATCATCGGCGTGGGCGTGGTCAGCGTCGAAGCGACGGTCACCTTTTTGCCGCGCCGCTGCAATGCGGCGACCAGCGCGGTAAAATCTCCATCGCCTGAAAACAGGACGAGGTGATCGTAATGGGCGGACATCTCGAGCGCATCGATGGCCAACTCGATATCCATATTGCCCTTGATCTTGCGCCGCCCCTGCGCGTCGACAAATTCCTTGGCGGGCTTGGTCACCACCGCGTAGCCATTGTAGTCCAGCCAATCGATCAGCGGCCGGATCGAGGAATATTCCTGATCCTCGACGAGCGCGGTGTAATAGTAAGCGCGCAGCAGGTAGGCCGTGTCCTGAAACTCACCGAGCAACCGCTTGTAGTCGATATCGACACCAAGCGCTCGGGACGTCGCGTAAAGGTTGGCGCCGTCGATGAACAGCACGACCTTTTCCCGGGAATCGAACATATGGACAAAAGCTCCAAACAAAAATCGGTAGAAAAATTGCAATCGTTCACATGGCTCAACGCGGCAAACCCGACAGAAGTTCATTCCGGGCGTCAAATTAAGATGATCGGGCGGGGCAAACCCCCGCTTGTCATCGCCAAGGCCCTCGTGTAAGAGAACGGCAACTCCCCTAAAGCAATGGAGACCGGCTGTGGCACGCGTCACCGTAGAAGATTGCATTGAAAAGATTCCGAACCGCTTCGAGCTGGTTCTTGCGGCCGCCCATCGCGCCCGCATGATCTCCTCGGGCGGCCAGATCACCGTGGATCGCGACAACGACAAGAACCCCGTCGTCGCCCTGCGTGAAATCGGCGATGGCACCATTTCGCCCGACGATCTGCAGGAAGATCTGATCCACTCGCTCCAGAAGTATGTGGAAGTCGACGAGCCGGAAATGGACACCGCGCCGCGCATCGAAACTTCTTCGGACGAAGAAGGTCCGGTGTTCGACACCATTTCCGAAGAAGAGCTGCTCCGCGGCATCGAGTCGCTGGCGCCCCCCGAGCGTCGCGACGATTGATCGGCGCAAGCCTTTCCCTATAGTGTTTGTGAAGGCGTCAGGCTCCGGCCCGGCGCCTTTGCAGTTTGTGAACTTGAATTTGCCTGGAGTACCCCGGCGCATGATGCGTCAGTACGAACTCGTCGAACGCGTTCTGGCCTACAATCCCAATGCCGACGAAGCCCTGCTCAACAAGGCTTACGTTTACGGCATGCAAAAGCATGGCAGCCAGACCCGCGCTTCGGGTGACCCTTACTTCGCCCACCCGCTCGAAGTCGCCGCCATCCTCACCGATCTCAAGCTCGACGATGCCACCATCGCCGTGGCGCTTCTGCACGACACCATCGAGGACACCGACGCCACCCGCGCCGAGATCGACGAGATGTTCGGCACCGAGATCGGTCAGATCGTCGACGGGCTGACCAAGATCGAGCGCCTCAACCTCGTCTCCCGCGAAGAAGCCCAGGCCGAAAACCTGCGCAAGCTGCTGCTGGCCATTTCCCAGGACGTGCGCGTGCTGCTGGTCAAGCTGGCCGATCGCCTGCACAACATGCGCACGCTCGAGTTCATGCCGGTCCACAAGCGCGGCCGCATCGCGCAGGAGACCATGGATATCTATGCCCCGCTCGCCGGACGCATGGGTATGCAGGACATGCGCAACGAGCTTGAGGATCTGGCGTTCAAGTCGCTCTACCCCGAGCACTACAATGCCATCACCTCGCGCCTGTCGCAGATGGAGATTTCCAGCCGCGAGATCGTCGCGGAAATCCGTAGCGAGCTCGAAGAGCATCTGGCCGGGCAGGGGATCAAGGCCAAGGTGTCCTGGCGGCTGAAATCGGCCTGGTCGATCTATTCAAAGATAGAGCGCAAGGCGATTGCCCTCGAACAGCTTTCCGACATGATCGGCTTTAGGGTGATCGTCGACACGATCGACGAATGCTACCGTACGCTCGGCGTCATCCACACGAGCTGGAAGGTCGTGCCGGGCCGGTTCAAGGATTACATTTCGGTCCCCAAGGCCAACGATTACCGCTCGATCCACACCACCATCGTCGGTCCCGGCCGCCAGCGCGTCGAACTGCAGATCCGCACCCAGGAAATGCACGCCATCGCCGAATTCGGCATCGCCGCACACCAGCTCTACAAGGAAGCCATTTCCGGCGACATGCACAGGCTGGAAGAGGAAAGCCAGGCCTATAACTGGCTGCGCTCGACAATTGCCCGGCTCACCGAGGGCGATAACCCCGAAGAGTTCGTCGAACACACAAAGCTCGAACTGTTCCAGGACCAGGTGTTCTGCTTTACCCCGCGCGGACGGCTGATTGCCCTGCCGCGCGGTGCCACGCCGATCGATTTCGCCTATGCCGTGCACACCGATGTCGGCGATACCTGCGTGGGGTGCAAGATCAACGGCACGGTGATGCCGCTCATCACCCAGCTTCATTCGGGTGATGAAGTCGAAATCCTGCGCGATGCGGCCCATACCCCGCCGCCCAATTGGGAAAACATCGCCATGACCGGCAAGGCGCGCTCGGCGGTTCGTCGCGCCGTGCGCCAGGGTGCTTTTGCGCGGGCGATTGCGCTGGGCGAGCAGGTGCTGATGGCGGTGATCGAGCGCGAGTCGCTCGAGCTCAACGAGGACGAGATCGTCGCGCTGGCCAATCGTTTCTCGATCGCTGACCGCAATTCCATGCTCGCCGCCATCGGCGAGGGGCGCATCACGGCCGAGGATCTGGCACGCGAAACCACCGCGCTCAAGGGCAAGCGGCGGCGCAAGGGGCGGCTGGTGCTGCCGGTGGCCAATGACGCCGAGGGATGGTTCGCGCTGCGCAACGAGCAATATTTCAAGTTCCGCATGCCCGGTGGACAGCACACCGCCATCAAGAAATTCGCCACGATGGTCGGGTTCGATTTCAACATGCCCGTCGATATCTCGCGCGAAGGCGTCGTGCCCGGAGACCGCATCATCGGCATCTTCCACCAGTCCGGCCACATGGAAGTCTATCCCATGGAATCCGAGGCACTGGCCGCCTTCCATGACAAGGATGTGGGCTGGATCGACGTGCGCTGGGACATGGCCGGAAAGCCCGAGGCGCGGTTCAAGGTCGTGGTTTCGATGTATTCACAGAACCGCCCCGGATCGCTCGCCCAGATCACCGGCGCCATTGCCGCCTGCGATGCCAATATCTCCAATCTGGCCATGCGGGCGCTTGCCGCCGATTCCCACGAGCTCATCTTCGAGCTCGAAGTGCACGATCTGACGCAGTTGACAGACGTCCTGGCAACGCTCAAACGCACACCGGGCCTGTCGCGGGTCCAGCGCGCCACAATGGTTCAGGCCAATGCCATTTCGGGCATGGAAGGCGCGCTCGAAGCGGGAACCCAAGAGACAATGGAGACCGAACCCCAATGACCCAGGACGAAGTCCTCGATATTTTCCGCTCCTGCGATGCGTTGCTCGAAGGCCATTTCATCCTGTCCTCGGGCCTGCGCTCGCCGGTGTTCCTGCAAAAGAACCGCGTGTTCATGTTTGCCGACAAAGCCGAAAAGCTCTGCAAGGCGCTGGCCGAAAAGATCAGGGCCGAAGGGTTCGGCGACGTCTCACAGATCGTCTCGCCTGCGGTCGGCGGCATCATTCCCGGTTACGAAACCTCGCGCCATCTGGGTGTGCCGGCCATCTTCACCGAGCGCGTCAACGGCGTGTTCGAATTGCGCCGCAGCTTTTCGGTTGCGCCGGGCGAAAAGGTGATCATCGTCGAGGATATCGTTTCGACGGGCCTCTCGATCCGCGAATGCATCGATGCGATCAAGGCACTGGGCGCCGACGTGATCGCGGCGGCCTGTATCGTTGACCGCTCGGGCGGGGAGGCCGATGTCGGCGTGCCGCTGGTGTCGCTGACCCAATACAAGGTGCCCGCCTATTCGCCCGACAACCTGCCGCCCGAATTGGCCGCTATGCCGGCGGTGAAACCGGGGAGCAGGGGCCTGCAATGATTATCGGGCTGGGCAACGACATCTGCGAGATCGCCCATGTCGAGCGCACGCTCGAACGGTTCGGTGAGCGGTTTACCCGGCGTTGCTTTACCGAAATCGAGCGAACCAAATCGGACAGGCGGCGGCTGCGCGCCGCGTCCTACGCCAAACGGTTCGCCGCCAAGGAAGCCTGCGCCAAGGCGCTGGGCACGGGGCTGTCACGCGGTGTTTATTGGCGGGACATGGGCGTGGTCAATCTGCCCAGCGGCAAGCCCACGATGAAGCTGACCGGCGGGGCCGCGGCAATGCTGGCAAGGCTTGTTCCCGCAGGGCACGAACCCCATATCCATGTCTCGATCACCGACGATAACGGCATGGCGCAAGCCTTCGTGATCATCGAGGCGCTCCCGGTTGACCCGGCCCGGCCGCTCCCGTAACAAACTCCCGAGTTTTCCAACCCATGAGCACCCCTATGTCGGACGCCGCCAAGAAGAAAACCGGCAAGGGCGAACTTCGCGAAACCATCGTCATCATCGTTCAGGCGCTGCTGATTGCTCTGGTGTTCCGCACCTTCGCCTTCGAGCCGTTTTCCATCCCCACTGCGTCGATGCAGTCCAATCTGATGATTGGCGACTACATTCTGGCGTCCAAATACAGCTATGGCTATTCGCGCTATTCGCTGCCCTATTCCGAGGTGCCCTGGAACGGGCGCATCCTGGGCAACGCGCCCCCCCAGCGCGGCGATATCGCGGTGATCCGGCCCGTGCCCCAGAGCGAAAACTACGTCAAGCGCGTCATCGGCCTGCCCGGTGACGAAGTCCAGATGATCGATGGACGGCTGACCATCAATGGCGAAACCGTGCCGCGTGAAGAGGTCGGCACCACCGTCGACCGCGACAGCACCGGCGTCGACATTCCGGTGACCGAGTATCGTGAAACCCTGCCCAATGGCGTAAGCTACGTCACCCAGGAGATTTCCGACAACGCACAGTTCGACAACACCGGCGTTTATACAGTGCCGCCGGGACATTATTTCATGATGGGCGACAACCGCGACCGTTCGCTCGACTCCCGCTCGCTGTCTTCGGTCGGTTACGTGCCGTTCGAAAATTTCGTGGGCAAGGCCCAATGGCGCTTCTTCTCGATTCAGGACAATATTCCGCCCTGGCAGATCTGGCGCTGGCCGGGCAATGTCCGGTTCGACCGTATGTTCACTTCGGTTTATCAATGAGCTTGAGGGCGCGCGATCGCGAGACGCTCGAGGCAAGGCTGGGCTATGTTTTCAACGACCCCGCCCTGCTGTTGCGCGCCCTGACCCATTCGAGCGCCGTATCGCCCTCAAAGCGCACCGCCGATTCCTATCAGCGCTTCGAGTTCCTTGGCGACAGGGTGCTCGGGCTGGTGGTGGCCGACATGCTGTGCAAGCGGCTGCCCAAGGCCAATGAAGGGGAGCTCTCGCGAACCCTCAATTCGCTGGTTCGCAAGGAAACCTGCGCAAGGGTGGCCCGCAAGCTCGATATGGGCTCATACGTGCGGCTCGGTGAGAGCGAGGCGCGCACCGGCGGCGCCGACAAGGACGCCATTCTGGGCGATGTGTGCGAAGCGGTGATCGGCGCAATTTATGCCGATGGCGGCATCGATCCCGCCTATACCTTCGTTGACCGCATGTTCGGTGATAATCTGGACGTGGCCCAGGCGCGCCGTGCGGACTCCAAGACCGCACTGCAGGAATGGGCGCAGGCCAAGGGGCTCGAGCCGCCCGCCTATGTCGAAACGGCGCGGTCGGGACCCGATCACGCGCCGGTCTTTACCATCTCGGTTTCCGTGCGTGGCTTTGAAGCGATCGCGGCGACCGGCACCTCGAAAAAACTGGCCGAGCATCAGGCGGCCGAAAAGTTCCTGCTGCGCGAAGGCGTGTGGAAGGCCGACCAATGAGTGAAGCTAAAGATATGGCGACCAAATGCGGTTTCGTCGCCCTGGTCGGTGCCCCCAACGCGGGCAAATCGACCCTGCTCAATTCGCTTGTGGGCACCAAGGTGTCCATCGTCACCCACAAGGCCCAGACCACTCGAGCCCAGGTGCGCGGCGTTCTGACCATCGAGGAATCCCAGCTTGTCTTTATCGACACGCCGGGCATTTTCGCGCCCAAGCGCCGGCTCGATCGCGCCATGGTGCAATCGGCCTGGACCGGGGCAGGGGATGCCGACATGGTGGCCCTGATCATCGATGCGCAAAAGGGGCTCAATAGCGAAATCGAAGCGCTGCTCGACGGGCTCGACAATATCCGCCAGCCCAAGGTTCTGGTGCTCAACAAGATCGACAAGGTCAAGCACGAGGAATTGCTGGGGCTTTCCCAAAAGATCAACGAGAAGGTCAATTTCGAGACCACCTTCATGATCTCGGCCCTGCGCAGACACGGGGTCGGCGATTTCGTGCAATGGTGCCGGGACAAGGCGCCCCTCGAAGAATGGCACTTCCCCGAAGAGCATCTGACCGATCTGACCATGGCGCTGACTGCCGCCGAAGTGACGCGCGAAAAGCTGTTCCTGCGCATCCACGACGAAATTCCCTATCAGGCGACCGTCGAGACCGAGAGCTTCAAGATCCAGAAGGATGGCTCCTACCGCGTCGAGCAGGTGATCTATGTCACCCGCGACACCCACAAGATGATCGTGCTGGGCGCCAAGGGGCAGACCATCAAGACCATCGGCGCCGAAGCGCGCAAGGAACTGATCGAGATGTTCGAAACCGACGTGCATCTGTTCCTGTTCGTCAAAGTCCGCGCCAACTGGGCCGACGATCCCGAACGCTACCGCGAAATGGGGCTCGACTGGACGAAATAGGGCTTGGTCTGACACGGTGGACACCGTGCCCGCCAAATCAACCACCGTCATCCCGGGCCCGACCCGGGATCCAGTAACCGGGAGCGCTTGTGGCTTACGCTGGGCGCTGAGCGTACTGGACCCCGGCTCGGTGGCCGGGGTGACGCTGAGATTTTGGTCGGCGGCCGGGGTTGCCGAGGGTGAGGGGCGTCGAAGGTCGATTTCCGCCATGGAAAATGCGTATGGAATGGTCCTCTGAAGGTCTTATCATCGGCGTCAGGCGGCATGGCGAGTCCGCGCTCATCCTCGAAGCCATGGTGCCCGGTCACGGGCGTTGTCTCGGCCTTGTGCGCGGCGGGCGCTCGCCAAAGCACGCCGCGTTCCTGCAGGCCGGCAACTCAGCCCAGCTGACATGGCGGGCCCGCCTCGAAGACCATCTTGGCACCTTCACCGCCGAAGCGACCCGCCTGCGCGCCGCCGAAATCCTTGCCGACCGTCAAAAGCTCTATCTTCTCCAACTGCTCGCCGACCATCTGCGCCTTTTGCCCGAACGCGATCCGCATGACGAATTGCTGCGCGGTGTCGTTTCGCTGATCGATGACGAACGGGCCGCGATCGATCTCGGCGCCGAACTGGCGCGGTTCGAGATGTACCTTCTCGAAGAGTTGGGCTTCGGGCTGGATCTTCAAACCTGCGCGGTGACCGGCGTGCACGAGAACCTGACCCATGTTTCGCCAAAAACGGGCAGGGCAGTCTGTGCCGAGGCCGCAGCGCCCTATACCGACCGCCTTTTCGCGCTGCCGGCCTTTCTCTCCGGCTCCGCAGATCCCACGTCCGGCGACGTCGCCGCAGCCTTCACGCTCACCGGCTATTTCCTCGACCGCCACGTCTGGGCACCGCGCCAGATCGAGCACCCCTCCACCCGCGACTGGCTGGTGCGGCACCTTACGGAATGACAAGACGCTCGATCGTTGCGGATTGATTCAAAGTCCACTGGCGCGGATCTTGAAGGCAGGCTACCCAAGCCTCGCTGCAACACGCAGCTTTTGAGGACGAAATGAAAAAGACCATCCTTTCAATCCTGGCCGCCACGGCCCTCGTTTCCACGCCGGCGCTTGCCCAGAACGTCGAGTTCACGCTCACCAACGATTCGGGCTACACGCTGACCTATTTTTATGCCTCCCCCTCCAACGAGGAAAACTGGGGCAACGATCTCCTCGAAGAGATCGGCGTTCTCGAATCCGGCTACAACGGCACCGTATTCATCGGCGACGGTTCGGACCAATGCCTTTACGATTTCCGTTTCGAGACCGCAGAAGGCCCTGAACTCGAAGAATTCGAAATCGATATCTGCGAACTCGGCAGCTACACGCTGGTCGCTCAATAATCGAACGCTGCCACCGCGCCGGTCACGCCGGCGCGGATTTCGGTTCGATGCCGGCTGGTTTTCCACAAAAGCCCCACGCAATCCGGCAATTTCGAGCACCTTTGACTATACTGCCCATCTGATTCGCTTGCCCTGAAAAGGATGGCCAATGGCCGATGTTATCGATCCGCCCCGTGATGACAGAAAAAAGGACGGCATAGTCGATCTGAGGAATGCGCTCGAAGAGCGCTATCTCTCCTATGCCATCTCCACCATCACACAGCGCGCGCTCCCCGATGCCCGCGATGGGCTCAAGCCCGTCCACCGCCGCATCCTGCACGCCATGCGGCTTTTGAAGCTCGACCCGGCCCAGGGCTACAAGAAATCGGCGCGTATCGTCGGTGACGTGATCGGTAAGTTTCACCCCCATGGCGACCAGTCGGTCTATGACGCGCTGGTGCGCATGGCACAGGATTTTTCCGTTCGCTACCCGATGGTCGACGGGCAGGGCAATTTCGGCTCGATCGACGGCGATAGCGCGGCGGCCATGCGCTATACCGAAAGCCGGATGACCGAGGTCGCTCAACGTCTGCTCGAAGCGATCACCGAGGACGCCGTCGAGTTCCGCCCCAATTACGATGGCGAGGACGAAGAGCCCGTTGTCCTGCCGTCCAACTTTCCCAACCTGCTGGCCAACGGCTCGAGCGGCATCGCCGTGGGCATGGCAACCAATATTCCCCCCCACAACGTCGCCGAATTGTGCGACGCCTGCCTGCACATCCTCTCCAATCCCGAAGCGACGGCCAAAGACCTGATCCGCTTCGTTCCCGGTCCCGATTTTCCCACCGGCGGCATTCTCGTGGACGATCCGGCGGCGACCGAACAGGCCTACACCACCGGCCGCGGCGGGTTCCGCGTGCGCGCCAAATGGGAGGTCGAGGACAGCGGGCGGGGCACCTACAACATCGTCATCACCGAAATCCCCTATGGCGTGCAGAAGTCCCGGCTGGTCGAAAAGATCGCAGAACTGCTGCTGGCCCGCCGCCTGCCGCTGCTCAAGGACGTGCGCGACGAAAGCGCCGAGGACATAAGGCTGGTGCTCGAGCCGCGCGCCCGCACCGTCGATTCCGTGTTGCTCATGGAGTCGATGTTCAAGCTGACCGAGCTCGAAAGCCGGTTCTCGCTGAACATGAACGTTTTGGACATGGGCCAGATTCCGCGCGTGATGAATCTTGCGCAGGTGCTCAAGGCGTGGCTCAATCACCGCAAGGACGTGCTGGTCCGCCGCTCGCGCTACCGCCTCGGTCAGATCGAGCACCGCCTCGAAGTGCTGGGCGGCTATCTCGTTGCCTATCTCAACCTCGACGAGGTGATCCGAATCATCCGCGAGGAGGATGAGCCCAAGGCCACGATGATGGCCAAATGGGACCTCTCGGACGTCCAGGCCGACGCCATCCTCAATATGCGCCTGCGCAGCCTGCACAAGCTCGAGGAAATCGAGATCCGTTCCGAGTTCGACAAGCTCAGCGAGGAAAAGACCCACATCGAGACAATTCTGGCGTCCGAGAAAAAGCAGTGGGGCGTCATCACCACCGAGATCGGTGAGCTGAAAAAATCCTACGGTCCCGATACAAAGCTCGGCCGTCGCCGCACCCAGTTCGCCGCCGCGCCCCAGACCGATCTCGCCGACATCGAAACCGCGATGATCGAGCGTGAGCCGATCACCGTGATCCTGTCGCAGAAGGGCTGGATTCGCGCGCTCAAGGGCCACAATAACGATGCCTCGGCCCAGACCTTCAAGTCCGACGACAGGCTCAAGCTGGCGCTGACGTGTGAGACGACCGACAAATTGCTCATGCTGACCACCGGCGGCAAGGTCTATACCCTGGGCGCCGACAGACTGCCCGGCGGGCGCGGCCATGGCGAGCCGGTCCGCATCATGGTCGATATCGAAGAGGGCCAGGATATCGTCGATCTGTTCGTTTACAAGCCCGGCACCAAACGCCTGATCGCTTCCGATATCGGCAACGGTTTCGTCGTCGCCGAGGACGATCTGATCGCCAACACCCGCAAGGGCAAGCAAGTGCTGAACGTCTCGGGCAAGGGCGAGGCCAAGCTTTGCGTGCGCGCCGAGGGCGATACGGTGGCCGTCATCGGCCAGAACCGCAAGCTTTTGGTCTTCCCTGCCGCCCAACTCCCCGAAATGAGCCGCGGCAAGGGCGTCAGGCTCCAGAAATACAAGGATGGCGGCATTTCAGATGCCAAGCTGTTCAATTCCGCCGATGGGCTGACCTGGACCGATTCCTCGGGCCGGAACTATTCGAAATCGATGGAAGAACTGCTCGACTGGATCGGCGACCGCGCCCAGGCCGGCCGTCAGCCCCCCACGGGCTTTCCGCGCAACAACAGGTTTGTGGGGTAGGGGATTGTAATTGTGCCTCACGGCAACCCCAGGCTGTCATCCCGGCCTTGAGCCGGGATCCAGTACACGCGGCACTTGCGGTTCTGCCTTCAGCGACACCCTTGGGGCTCTGAGCCTACTGGGTCCGGGGTCTTTGCCCGGGATGACGGGTGGGTGTGTGTTGGCGCTGCAGATGGACACGCAGCACAGGCCCTTGTGGAGAGGGGCTCGGCTGCTTCTACAACGCCCCCTCACCCTCAACCGAAAAATCCACGATGATCGGCAGGTGGTCGCTGCCGCTCGGTTCGCCGGTGCGCAGGTCGTGGATGGC
>PBNW01000064.1 GCA_002723255.1 Pelagibacterium sp.
AACCCCAGCCCGAGACGCCGCCATAAGCCCAAAACCCCGGATGCGTGGGGCGATGATCGCTTCATATAAAAACTAAATCATGCGGAGCGTTCATCGCCCCATGCCGTCTACTTCGTGCCGTCCTTCGGCCAATCGTGCCGGTGGCACGATTGGAAGTGAGAAGGCCAGGAGAGCCAAGCTCGAATGGCAATCATAGCCCGAGGCGATCTCGCCGTCGGACGCTTGTGCATGTCCGAAAAAGACAGGCTCCCTCACCGGCTTGCCGGCCATCCTCACCACGAAGGGGTGAGGGGGCTTTGAGCGTCAGCGAAGGGGGGCTTGCTTCCGGTATCCGACACAAAACTTGACTTCCCCGCCCCAGCCCCTAAATAGCCCCCCGTGAGGACGACCTCCCCCGCCAAGGGCATTGTTTTCGGGACGACCCGAGCTTTTTAGCCAAGGAGTTTCCCAACCATGCGCACCGCCTGGGATCGCGTCCGCCACGCGCTTTTCTTTGAAATCATCGGCCTCATTCTCGTCATCCCGCTCGGCGCATTGGTCTTTTCAATGCCCATGCACGATATCGGTGTGGTTGGCCTCGTCTCGGCCACCATCGCGATGGCCTGGAATTACGTTTTCAACCTCGGCTTCGACACCGTCCTGCAGCGCACAATCGGCACGACGCTGAAATCGGTGCGCCTGCGCATCGTCCACGCCGTACTGTTCGAACTGGGGCTGCTGATCGTGCTCATGCCGTTCATCGCCTGGTATCTGGGCATCACCCTGATCCACGCCCTGGTCATGGATATATCGTTCGCCCTGTTTTACATGGGCTACGCCTTCGTCTTCAAGCTGGCCTATGATCGGGTGTTCCCGCTGCCCGAGTGGAGCCGGCCAGCATGATCTTTGCCGGCTGATCGGCCCCGCGGTTCATCTCTTGCATCATGGTGGCCACGACGTCGTCGATCTCCACATGAGCCTCCGGATGACGCTCCACGAGCGTTCGGGCTTCAAATTCGATGTCGAAGGGCCTGCGGCTGGCGAGGATGTCGCGCAGGCGATCGGCAATGTCCACGGCAAGCAGAAGTTTCATTGCGCCATCTCCCTGCCCCCAAGCCGGCGATTAAACGACGTCCAACTGCGGCCGTCAAGAAATCCTGCCTATCGGCCAACTTGTCCTCGCAACACAGGCTTCCATTATGCTCGTTCTCAGCCATGACAGGTAAAGGCAGCACAATGTCGGTTTCCACCCTAACCACAGTAAGATTGCCCAGTGATATTGCGCAGAAAAAGTCCTGCGTGAACCTTGTCTGGGCTGGCGATCCCTCAAAGCGTTTGGGGTCCGAGATCCCTTATGGCCCGACGCCAAGGTGCGCAAATCCCTCGATGCACTCTAGCGATATCGACACAAAAAAGCCCCGGACCGGGCCGGGGCTTTTTGTTTGCCAAAGAGTGAAACTCAGCGCTTCTTGCGGTCGATCTGATGGTAAGCGCGCCGCGAATGGAATTCGCAATAGGGCTTGCCTTCGTCGGACTCACGCCCGCAGAAGTGAAATTCGCTGTTCATCGGGTCGCCGATCGGCCATTTGCAGGTTTTTTCGGTCAACTCAAGCAATGAGATGCGCTCTTCGACCGGAATGAAAAGCTCCGCCTTGGTATTGGTCTCCACCACCGTCTCGGTTTCGAGCTCGGTATCCATCTTGAGCGCGGTAGCGCCCATGGTCGGCGCCATCGTCGTGCGCCGCTGGCTGACCGCGCTGGCCGCCGCCGATGCCGTGCCGCGCGCTCCTCCCGAAGAGCTCGATGGCCGCCGCGGCGCACTGGGGCGCTGCGTCTTGGCACGCGGTGCGACGCTCGCCGGCTTGGCCCGCGCCGATAGTTTCAATCTGTGAACCTTGCCGATCACGGCGTTGCGGGTAACCCCGCCGCTCAGTTCCGCGGCGATCTGGCTTGCGCTGAGGCCTTCCATCCAAAGTTTTTTCAGGAGTGCTACGCGCTCGTCCGTCCAGCTCATCGATTATGCTCCAGGCCGTATTCTTGAATAGAGTCCGTTCTCACGCGGACAAAGGGGTTTGACCGCCGGCATACTAACTGTCGTATGGTGATGGGGTCCGCCACACGAGATGTCGTGTTCCCAATGGCCTCATACTACACGGGCGGGAAAATCGGTGGCAAGGGCCGCAAAGGACTTTCCCCGGTTTATCCCACCTGATTTTCAAATGCCGGACAGCAATTGGTCATGGCTGTTGCATTGATCGCACAGCCGGTTTTCGCGCGCAGACTTGAACCACCATTGTGGCAGGGATGAGTCAAGGCCCCGGACCCCGGAAAACCGGGCGATCGATTGACTTTTCGGCATCCGCCCACCATAAGCGGAACTGGTCATGCGTGCTTGGGACACCGGGCGCGCTTTTCATTTTCCGGGACCTGGGTCCCATCCCCAACCTTTCAAACGAGAAGGCTTAGAACAATGTCTGCGCTCTATGGCACGTATGCCCGGTCCGAACTCGCCTTTGTGCGGGGCGAGGGCATGCGATTGTTCACGGAGGACGGCACGGCCTATCTCGATTTCGCTGCCGGCATCGCCGTCAACGCGCTTGGCTATGGCGACAAACACGTCGTCGATGCGCTCAAGGCGCAGGCCGACAAGGTCTGGCACACCTCCAACATCTTCACCATTCCCGAGCAGGAAAAGCTCGGCCAGCGGCTGGTGGATGCGACCTTCGCCGACAAGGTGTTCTTCACCAATTCAGGCGCCGAGGCGCTCGAATGCGCCATCAAGACAGCCCGTCATTATTTCTGGGCAAAGGGCCAAAAAGACAGGGTCGATATCATCGGCTTTTCCGGTTCTTTCCACGGCCGCACCATCGCGACCATCGCCGCGGCGGGCAATCCAGCCTATACCGAGGGCTTTGGCCCTATGCCCGGCTACAAGCACACAAAGCCCGGCGATCTGGCTGCAGTTGAGGCACTGATCGACGACAAGACCGCCGCAATCCTCATCGAGCCCGTGCAGGGCGAAGGTGGGGTCACCGCATTCTCCGACGCCTATCTCAAGGGCCTGCGCGCCCTTTGCGACAAGAACGGCCTGTTGCTGATCTTTGATGAAGTTCAATGCGGCTATGGCCGGACGGGGAAATTCTTCGCCCATGAATGGTCTGGCGTCGTTCCCGACATCATGACCGTTGCCAAGGCCATCGGCGGCGGGTTCCCGCTTGGCGCATGCCTTGCCAGGGGCGAGGTGGCCGAGAGCATGGTGCCGGGCACCCATGGCTCGACCTATGGCGGCAATCCGCTGGCCTGCGCGGTGGGCAATGCGGTCCTCGATCGCATATTGGCTCCCGGCTTTATCGAGCACGTCGAGGCAATGGGCAAGATCGTGGCCCATGAACTTCACCAGCTCATGCAGAAGTTTCCGCAATACATCACCGAAGTGCGCGGAAAAGGGCTGATCGCCGGCATCAGGATCACCCCGCCCGTGCGCGATTTCGTGGCCCGGCTGCGCGATCACAAGCTGCTCACGGTGGCCGCCAGCGACAATGTGCTGCGTCTTCTGCCGCCATTGATCGTCACCGAGGACGAGATCGGCGAGGCCATCGGCATCATTGCCGGAGCCTTCGCCGAGTTTGATGCTGAACAGGCCAGCGCCGCGCAATAGCGGGGCGGCAGGCTCCTTTTCGCTTTTTCAGGATAGCTGATTATGACCGCGAGACATTTTCTCGATCTCAAGGATTTTTCCTTCGAGCAACTGCGTTCCATTCTCGATTTCGCCCACGAGCTGAAAAGACGCCTCAAAGCTGGCGAACGTCCCCGCCTGCTCGAGGACAAGGTTCTGGCCATGATCTTTGAGCGCCAGTCCACCCGCACGCGGGTGTCCTTCGACGTTGGCATGCGCCAGCTTGGAGGGCAGACCCTCATGCTGACCGGCCAGGAAATGCAGCTGGCCCGCGAGGAAACCATCGAGGATACGGCGCGGGTCATGAGCCGCTATGTGGATGCGATCATGATCCGCATTCTCAGCCATGACGATCTGCTCGATCTGGCGGGCGCTTCGACCATTCCCGTCATCAACGGGCTGACCCGGCGCAGTCATCCCTGCCAGGTTATGGCCGATATACAGACCTTCGAGGAACACCGTGGGCCGCTCGAAGGTAAAAAGGTCGCCTGGATCGGGGATTCCAACAACGTTCTGGCATCCTGGGTCCACGCGACGGCCCTGTTCGGCAACAAGCTGGCCATCGCCTGCCCCAGGGAATACTGGCCCGATCAGGGTCTGTTGTCCGACATCGCCGAAGTGGGCGATGCCGTCAGTCTCGGAACCGATCCGCACGCCGCGATCGCCGATGCCGATCTGGTCATTACCGACACCTGGGTGTCGATGGGCGACACCGACGAAGGCGAGCGCCGACGCATCTTGAAACCTTATCAGGTCAACCCCAGATTGTTCTCCCAAGCCGCGACCGACGCGCTCTTCATGCACTGCCTGCCTGCCCACCGGGGCGACGAGGTCACCGACGAGGTGATCGACGGGCCGCAATCGGTCGTATTCGACGAAGCTGAAAACCGCCTGCACATCCAGAAGGCCATTCTTTGCTGGGCCTTCGGGATCGAGAATTTGTAACCAGGCGGATTAAGGAACACGCAATGGGCGAAAGCTCTCTCGAACAGTTCGGGCTCGACCGGCCCGAGAGCGGGGACGATGTTGCCGTTCCCTTCACGCTCGAAAATCTCGATAGCCGCGGGCGCGTCGTGCGTTTGGGCGATCAGCTTGACACCATCATCGCCCGACACGGCTATCCCGAACCCGTCGCGCGCCTTTTGGGTGAAGCGGTGACTCTGGCCGCACTGATCGGCTCCTCGCTCAAATTCGAGGGTCGGTTTATCCTGCAGTCGCGCACCGACGGCCCGGTTAGCCTGCTCGTCGTTGATTTCGACACCCCCGATGGGCTGCGCGCCTATGCCCGTTACGACGAGGAAGCGCTGTCGGCGCTGGTCGAAGCCGGGACCACCAAGCCGCAGGACCTCTTGGGTAAAGGCGTTCTGGCTTTGACCGTGGACCAGGGCGCCCATATGGACCGCTATCAGGGCATCGTGGCGCTCGAGGGCGAAAGCCTCGAAGAGGTTGCCCATACCTATTTCATGCAGTCCGAACAGATCCCCACCCGCGTCCGGCTTGCCGTTGCCGAACATTCCGAACGTGGTCAATCGCGCCCTTCATGGCGCGCTGGCGGCGTCCTGCTCCAGCATCTGCCTGAGCACGGCGGCGCCACCATGCCCGATCTTCCCGGTGACGGGGACTTCGAAAACGACGATATGGCTGATCCCGACTTTATAGAGGATGACCACTGGACCGAGGCCAAGGCGCTGCTCGATACCCTCAGCGATGCCGAGCTTGCCGACCCCGGCCTTTCGGCCGAACGCCTGTTGTTCCGGCTTTACCATGAAACCGGTGTGCGGGTCTTCGAGCCTCAGCTGCTGGTCGAACGCTGCACCTGCTCGGCCGAGCGCGTCGAACAGATGATCAATGACTTTACGCCCGAAGACAGGGAAGAGATGGTGGTGGATGGACAAATAGAGGTCGTGTGCGAGTTCTGCTCGACCCACTATCACTTCAATCCCAACCAGTTCTGAGCGGTTCGGACGGTGTTCGAAAAAGGCGGCCCTTCGAGGTCGCCTTTTTCATGCCGACGGGGCGCCATGCACCGAAGCCTTACCGGCCTTTCCAAAAGTTCATTTGTAACAGTCTGGTGTCGCGGGTAAAAATTTCCCCATATGGACCCGCTTCGGCCAATCCGGCCGTCGGATGTGTTGTTGGGCAAGGAAAACGCCTTTGGAAAACCTACCCGGCTCCGGCTACGTCGCGTCGTCTCAAAAGAGCGACAATCGGCCGAAAACCGACAAGCCGCGTGGGCGGTTTGGCCTGATGTCGGCTCTGGTTCGGCTCGGGTTGGCAGTTCTCATCCTTGGACTGGCTGTCTATTGGGCGTTCAGCTGGGTGGCCCAGCGGCCCGAAGCGCCCCAGCGCATGAATCGCGAGCGCACCTTCACCGTCGAAGTCATCGAGCCCGCCTATGCCAGCCACAGCGCGCCCATTACAGCTTACGGCCAGGTCGCGTCCGCGCGCACCATCGAACTGCGCTCTCTGGTTGCCGGCAGGGTGCTCGAAATCTCACCCGATTTTGCCGTCGGCTCTCAGGTCGAACAAGACGATGTTCTCGTGCGCGTCGATCCCTTCACCTACAACGGAGCCGTTGTCGAAGCCCGCGCTGCGGTGGCCGATGCAGAACTGTCCCTTGCCGAAGCGCAGGAAGCCTATGCCCTCGAACAAAGCGCCATCACCGCGGCCGAGGATGCCCTGGCATCGGCCCAGACCGATCTTGAGCGTGCCCGGTCCCTTCTTGCGAGTGGCGCCGCCACTCAGCAAACTGTGGATACCCGCGCACTCACGGTGTCCGAGCGTCAGCAGGCCCTCGATCAGCGTCAGTCCAACCTCGTTACCCTCAACGCCCAGATACTTCGCCAGCAGGCGGCCATCGCGCAGGCCGGTTATGCCCTTGAGGCGGCCGAGCGCGATCTGGCCAACACCGAGATCACCGCGCCCTTCACTGGTATCGTAACCGCCCGCAACGTTACCGAGTCTGCTTATGTCGGTGCCAACGAAGCGGTCGCTTCGATTTATGAAAGCGATGCCCTTGAGGTGAGTTTCATGGTCTCGGATGCAACCTACGCCACGCTGCGGAGCGACGGTCTGTTCGACCGGGCGGTCGAAGTTTCACGCACCGCGGGTGCGGGCGCAGAGCGCATCGAAGGTCGGATTGCACGCATCGCGCCCGAGATCGATTCCGCCACTGGTGGTGTGACGCTCTACGCCGAGCTCGAGAGCGACGAAGCCGATCTGCTGCGTCCGGGGACATTCGTCAGCGTCGAGGTCGCGGGCGTCGTCCATGACAACACGCTCCTTGTGCCTGAAACCGCGCTCTATAACGACGATCACATCTACGTTGTTCGCGATGGCCGCATGGCGGCGGTCGAGGTTGAAATACGCGATCGGGACGGCGCCCAGATCATCATTGCCGCCGATATCCCCGAGGGCGAACGCATCATCACGACGCGCCTCTCACAGGCCGGCGAGGGGGTGGCGGTTCAGGTAGAGGGCGAGGAAGAACCGGGTGGCCCCGGCGGCGGTTTCGGCCGCGGACCGGGAGGCTGATATGCGTCCCTCTCCGCAAGCCTCTACCGGCGTGATCGCTGCTTTCGTGCGGCACCGCAACGCCGCCAATCTCTTCATGATCCTGTTCGTTCTGTTCGGATGGTGGGGGCTGGGCAATCTCAACCGGCAGCTGATGCCCAACACTGAAGTGCGATCCGTGCAGGTTTCGATCAGCTGGCCCGGGGCGACCGCCGAAGATGTCGAGCGAAACGTTCTCCTGCTCATCGAACCGGCCGTCCAGAGCGTCGAAGGCGTGATATCGATGACCTCGAACGCCCGCGAAGGGCGTGGCTCGATCACGCTCAACTTCGAGCGCACAGTGGAAATGCAGACCGCCGAGAGATTGGTCCAGACTGCTGTGTCCTCGGTCACCGGTCTTCCCGATGGCGCAGAGACGCCAAGCGTTTCCGCGCCACGTTTTTTCGATCCGGTTGCCGCCATCGCCATTTCAGGCCCGTTCCCCGAGGAGGCCCTGCGGCGGTACGCCCGCGAAATCCGCGACGGCCTTCTGGCCTCCGGTGTCGACCGCGTCGAATTTACCGGTTATCGCGACCGTCAGATCGTTATCGAGGTCGATGATGCCAAGCTGCGCCAGTTGGGGCTGACTCTCGATGATCTCTCCGCCGCGCTCACGCCCAATTTCGCCGATCAGCCATCCGGCTCGCTTAGTGGTGATTTCGATGCCCAGATCCGCGCGGCGGCCAATGAACTCTCGGCCCAGGAAATTGCCCAGACCGAAATCCTGTCCTCGGCAAGTGGCCAGAGCCTCACCTTCGGCGATGTCGCGACCATCACCGACACCTTCGATCCCGATACCCCGCTCGGCTACATGCGCGGCGAGCCGGCCATCAAGCTGCAGGTCTCGCGTGCCGCCAGTGCCGATACCGTCACGACATTCGAGGCGGTTCAGGCCTATGTCGAACAATTACAGCCCACCCTGCCGCAATCTCTGCAGGCCGTGGTTTTCGACGCGGCTGCCGATCAGGTCAATCAGCGGCTCGGGCTGCTGATCTCCAATGGTGTAGCGGGCTTTGTTCTGGTCCTCGTGGTGCTGTTCCTGTTTCTCGATGGCCGCATTGCCATCTGGGTGGCCATGGGCATCCCCATCGCCATCATGGGCACGCTCGGCGCGATGTACCTTATGGGGCTCACCCTCGACATGATCTCGATGTTCGCGCTCATGATGGTGCTCGGCATTATCGTCGATGATGCCATCGTCGTGGGCGAACACACAGCCACGCTCTATCGTCAGGGATTGTCGCGAACCGAGGCGGCGATCCGAGCGGCCAGTGCCATGGCGGCGCCCGTCATTGCTTCAGCTCTGACCACCATTGCGGCCTTTGCGCCCATCTGGCTCGTGGGCGACGTGGTGGGCCAGATCGTCTCGCCACTGCCTGTGGTGGTCGTGGCGGTCCTGATCGCTTCGCTGATCGAGTGCTTTTTCATCCTGCCGGGCCATCTCGCTCACGCTCTGCCGCGTGAGCGCAAACAGGCCGGCCGGTTCAGGCGGACGTTCGACAAGGGATTCGATTTCTTCCGCGACCGCATTTTTGGCGGACTGGCGGCCCTGAGCTATTCGTGGCGCTATGTCACGGCGGCCATCGCCCTCACCATCACACTGGGCGCGCTTGGCGTTTACGGGTCGGGTGCCCTGCGGTTTGAATTTTTCCCGACGGCAGAAGGCGAAAGCTTCAACATCTCCGCCCAGTTCCAGGCCGGAACGCCCCAGTCGGAAATGGGCACCACCATCCAGGCCATCGAGGATGCGGTCTCCGAGGTCGAGGCAGGGCTGACGCCGGATGGCGAACAGCTTATCGTTACCACTTATGCCAGCCTCGATCTCGAGGAGGGGCGGGCCAATTTCGACGTTTATCTCACTCCATCCGAAGAACGTTCGGTTCGCACGTCCGATATCACCCAGGCCATCAATGACAATTTGCCCGCCGTGGCCGGTGTCGAGAGCATTGGCGTGCGGGAGTATCGTGGTGGACCGCAGGGGTCGGCTATCGATGTCCGGTTCGTGGGGGCCGATGCCGCAACGCTCAAACTCGCCGCTGAAGATCTCAAGGATGTGCTCGAAGGCTTCGATGAGGTCGACACAGCCTTTGACACCCTGTTTTATGGCAGTCCCGAACTTGTCATGGCGCTCAATGCACGGGGCACGGCGCTGGGCTTTGATCTTGCCTCTTTGGGATCGCAGATCCGCAGCGCCTTCCAGGGCGAGAACGTAGCGACCATCGCGTCCAACGACGACGAAATTACCGTCCGCCTCGTGCGGACCATCGATGCGCAAGGCTCATCTGCGTTGCGCGACATGTGGGTCCGCTCGCCGGATGGGGAATATGTCCCGCTTTCGTCCATTGTGAGTTTTTCCGAGCAGCAGGGCTTCGCCTTCATTGCCCGCGAGGAGGGGAGCACCGCGGTCTCCGTACGCGCCCCGGTCGGCGAGGGCGTCGACCATGCCGATATCCTGGCGCGATTGGAGGCCGACTACCTCCCCGCCATCGTCAACCGCTACGGAATTTCCTACGAGTTTGGCGGTCGGCAGGCCGAGCAAAACGCGGCCTTTGCCGATCTGGGCACGGGTATGATCGTCGCCCTCGCCGTGATGTACATCATCATCTCATGGATATTTGCCGCCTATTTCACTCCGCTTGCAGTCATGGTGATTATCCCCTTCGGTGTCGCTGGTGCGGTCTGGGGGCATTATCTGCTCGGGCACAACCTCACGATCATCTCGATGATGGGCATGCTGGGGCTGGCCGGTATTCTGGTCAATTCCTCGATCGTTTTGATTTCCCGGATGAACGAGCGCCGGGCCGAGGGCGAGGGCCTGCGCGACGCCGCGATCGGCGCATCCAGAGATCGCTTGCGCGCCGTCATGCTGACCTCTCTCACCACAATTGGCGGGCTGCTGCCGTTGCTGTTCGAAACCAGCCTCGTTGCCCAGATGCTCGTCCCGATGGCGCTGACCATTGTTTCGGGGCTGACGCTGGCCACCTTGCTCGTGCTGTTCCTGGTGCCTGCGGTTCTCGGTATCGGTGCCGACATCAGGGCCGTGATGCAATGGCTGTTCCTGACCCCTAACGCTCTGACGGTGCGTGAAATGCTGGCCGGTCGGCAGCACCTCTCTCCACCGCCCGATCCTGCCGAATAGCGGATCAGGCGCGCCAGAAGCGCGGCGTGAACAGCACCAACACCATAAGCACTTCGAGCCGGCCCACCAGCATGCCGAGGGTCAAAAGCCATTTGGTAACGTCGGAAACGCCAGCAAAGCTTCCCGCCGGTCCCAATTCGGGGCTGAGCGCCGGCCCGACATTGGAAATTGCCGTCGCCGCGGCGCCCAGTGAGTCCAGAGGCTCGAGGCCGGACAATGACAGCAGCACCGCGAGCAAAAGGAAGCTCGAAAAGTAAATGAACACAAAACTCTGCACCGATGTCGAAACCGTATCGGGCAGGGGGCGTCCGTTGTAGCGTTTGACATAAACCAGAGAGGGGAAGACGATCTCGCGGATGTGTTGGTAAAGATCGCGCGCCAGAACCTGAAAGCGGAAAATCTTGATGCCGCACGAAGTCGAGCCCGTGCAGCCGCCGATGAACATGACGACAAAGAACAAAGAGACGGCCAGCGGGCCCCATGCCGAAAAATCGGCGACCCCGAAGCCGCTGCCGGTCATGATAGAGACCACCGAAAACAGCCCATGACGGAACGCTTCCTCACCTCGGGCAATGTCGCCGGTCAACTGCACGAAAACCACGATCACTGTGGCCAGGCCGATCAGGTAGAGGAACAGCCGGACCTGGGAGTCGCGAAACAACTGCCCGAACGAGCCTTGCAGCATGCCGACATAAAGCACGAAGGGCAGGGCGCCCAGGATCATGAAGACGACCGAAACATAATGGATCGCTGGCTGGTCGAAAGCGCCCAGCGATGCATCACGGGTGGAAAAGCCCCCAGTGGCAACGGTCGAAAGCGAATGGACGACGGCATCGAACGCCCCCATGCCGGCCAGCCAATAGGCGACGGCGCAGGCAAAGGTCAAAATGCAATAGACGATCACCATGGCCGTGGCGATCTGAGCGGCAGCGGGAAGGATCTTGTCGGGCGTCTCGAACGCTTCGGCGCGAAACATCTGCATGCCGCCCACCCGCAACATGGGCAGAACGGCAATTGCCATGACGACCACTCCCAGACCTCCGAACCATTGCAGCAATCCTCGCCACAAAAGGATGCCGGGCGCGGTGGTGTCGAGCGTCGTGATGACGGTCGAACCGGTGGTGGTGATCCCCGACATGGCCTCGAACATCGCGTCGGTAAAGCTCAGGTCCAGATTGGACATGTAGAGCGGCAGCGCCCCGAAGATGGTGAGCACCACCCAGATCGAAACTGTCATCAGGAACGCCTGACGCAGATTGAGGTCCGATTTGTGCCCTGTTGATGAAGCCCACAGCCCCGCCCCGAAGATCATGGTGATCAGCGAGGCCGTGAGGAACACCAGCCAGTCTTCGTTGCCCACAACCAGATCGGCAAAGGCAGGCAGCAGCATGGCAAGACCGAGCGCTGCCGTCAGGGCACCGATGGCCGAAAAGATCGTGCGAAAATCCATGCCCGACTGTGCTGCGCCCTGCCGCCTAAAGAGAGTGTGAAGACTAGACCTGTTCGAGACCGAACGAAAGATCGGCGATCAGATCGTCGGCATCCTCGAGCCCGACCGAAAGCCGCAGCAGCCCGTCGGTGATGTCCATCTCAACTTTCTCTTCTGGCGTGAAGCGCTGATGCGTGGTCGTTGCCGGGTGGGAAATGATCGATTTGGCATCGCCCAGATTGTTGGAAATCGCAATGATCGCCAGCGCATCGGCCAGGGCAAATGCTGCCTGCTTGCCACCCTTTGGCGTCAGCGCCACCAGCGTCGAGCCGGCGCCCATCTGCCGTTTGGCCAGTTCATATTGCGGATGCGAAGGATGAAAGGGATAGGAGATGGACTCGATCTTGGGGTGATCGGCCAGGAAATTGGCGATTTTCTCCGCACTCTCGGTCATTGCTTTGACGCGCAGCGACAGGGTTTCGAGCCCCTTGAGCAGCACCCAGGCGTTGAAGGGAGAGATTGAAGGGCCGGTCTGGCGGATGATTGTATGCACATCGGCTTCGATCAGCTCCTTGCTGCCCAGGATGAGCCCACCCATCGCCCGGCCCTGCCCATCGATATGCTTGGTGGCCGAATAGGTGACCAGATCGGCGCCCAGCTCCAGCGGCTTCTGCCAGACCGGCGTCGCAAAGACATTGTCGACGATCAGCACGGCATTGTGGGCATGGGCAATCTCGGCAACGGCCCTAAGATCCACCAGTTCGAGCGTTGGGTTGGTCGGGGTCTCGACAAACACCACCTTGGTGTTGGGCCGCATGGCGCGCGCGAAATTTTCCGGGTCGCGGCCATCCACAAGGCTCGATTCAACGCCCCAGCGCGGCATATAGTTCTCGACCACGAACCGACATCCGCCGAACAGGGCGCGCGCCGCAACCACATGATCGCCCGCCCGAAGCTGGCTCATTACAGCCGTTGTCACCGCAGCCATGCCGGTGGCGGTGGCACGGGCCGCTTCGGCCCCTTCGAGCAGCGCGGCCCGCTGCTGGAACATTTCAACGGTCGGGTTGGAAAAGCGCGAATAGATGTGTCCGGGCTCCTCGCCCTTGAAGCGCGCCTCGGCGCTGCCCGAGGTGGGATAGACAAAACCGGAATTGAAAAAGATCGCCTCGGAGGTCTCCCCATGCTGGGAGCGTTCCATGCCGCCATGCACCATCATCGTCTGCGCCTTGCGGTGCTTGTGATCGAAGAGCGGGTTGCTTGTCCTGTCCGACATGGGTTTACCTCAAAACAAAAAAACCGGCGCGCGATGCGGCCGGTTCGAACTGGTCACTTTAGCAGAAATGTTTCCCGGAGGATTGCCAGCAAAAGTGGGACGCACTTTTGTGGTTCGGCAACCCGACCAGAAAAAACGAAGGCATTGCACAGCAACGCCCTTGGTGGCCTGCAATCGGACCGGCCAAATCACCACCAACCGCGCTGGAAACGCAGTCAGTACTGAGTTACTCCCAAATGGCGCTTGGCGTCAATCGCCTCAATTGCTAAGCCAGTCCAAAGGGTTTGCATGAGGCGCATGGGGATATGAACAACACTTGGCCGACCGGGGTATTTTCCACCCGGCTGATCCAGAACTTGTCCGATCAGGGCGCGATCAGCGCCGGCCGGCCCTATGACGCCGATCAGATCCAGCCCGCGAGCCTCGATCTGCGGCTTGGTGAAACCGCCTTTCGCGTCCGCTCGAGCTTTCTGCCCGGACCAGGCAAGACGGTGACCGAGCGCATAGAAACGCTAAAGCTTCACCAGATCGACCTGACCAAAGGCGCGGTGCTCGAACGCGGTTGTGTCTATATCGTGCCACTCCTCGAGAGCCTCGACCTGCCTGAAACGGTCAGCGCATCGGCCAATCCCAAATCTTCCACCGGACGGCTCGATATCTTTACCCGCGTCATATCCGACGCCGCGCGCAGCTTCGATATCGTGCCTGCCGGATATAAGGGAGCGCTCTATCTCGAAATTTCCCCCCGCACTTTCCCGGTGCTGGTGCGCACCGGCTCGCGCCTGTCCCAGATGCGGTTCCGGGTCGGAGATGCGCGTCTCGACGCCGCTGGCCACAAGGCCTTGCACGCCGAACAGACGCTGGTTTTCGATCCCAACATGGATGTGGGCGAGGGGGTCTCGCTATCGATCGATCTGATCGGCGAAGGGCGCTCGGGCCTGATTGGCTTCCGCTCAAAGCGCCATACGGCGGTTGTCGATGTCGACAAAAAGAACGCCCTGGACGTCCTCGATTACTGGGAACCTCTGGTCAATCGCGGCTCGGGCGAGTTGATCTTGGACCCCGACGAATTCTACATTCTCGTTTCACGCGAAAGCGTACATGTTCCGCCCGATTACGCGGCCGAAATGGTGCCGTTCGACCCGCTGGTCGGTGAATTCCGCGTCCATTATGCCGGGTTCTTCGATCCCGGCTTTGGCCACTCGGCCGCCGGAGGCACCGGTTCACGTGCCGTGCTCGAGGTTCGTAGCCGCGAAGTCCCGTTCCTTCTGGGTCACGGCCAGACCATCGGGCGCCTGATTTACGAGAAGATGGCCGAACGGCCAAAGACGCTCTACGGCTCAGCGCTCGGCTCGAACTATCAGGCCCAGAGCCTCAAGCTTTCCAAGCACTTCAAGCCCTATCCCTGAACAAAAGAAGGCCGGGGCGCACACCCCGGCCTTCTCATATTGAACGCTGAAGCGTCGCTTACGAAGCGGCGCCGCGTGCAGTTTCGAGCCAGCCGTCGACCATGTCGCGGTTGTCTTCGATCCACTGAGCAGCCTGGGCTTCGATATCGTCGTCACCCTCGTTCATGGCAGCGTTCTGGGCAAAGATGTCCGCGAGCGGGATCGATGCGCTTTCGAGCAGTGCACGAACGGCAGGGTTCTCTTCGAGGAACGCCGAGTTGGCGACCGGCACGAGGTCGTTGGCCGGGAAGCCGAGCGTGCACGGATCGTTTACGCAACCTTCAACGCCATCCATGGTCGCTGCATCGGCCATGCTCATATCGGGCAGGTCGACTTCAGGAACTTCGATCCACATCACGTCTTCGCCCGGGACGAGTTCATTGACCGTCCAGTTCGGAGTCCATGTGTAGAACAGGATGTTTTCGCCGCTGTCATAGGCAGCGACGGCGTCAGCCATCGAAGCTGCATAGCCAGCCTTGATCGGGTTGATGTGGTCGCGCAGATCATAGGCATCCATGTGGTGCTCGATGTTGATCTCGCAGCCCCAGCCCGGAGGACAGGCGACCATGTCGGCCATGCCGTCGCCATTGCGGTCAAAGGCTTCCTTGACTTCGTCACGTTTGAAATCTTCGAGCGAGGTAATACCAAACTCTTCAACCGCAGAGGCGTTGACCAGATAGCCTTCCAGCGCGCCGCCTTCGGCGACAGCACCCACAAGCTCAGCGCCGTTGCTGAACGTGTCTTCGTAGGTGTTGTGCAGCGGGAACCAGCCATTGACCCACAGATCCATGTCACCCTGCGCGACCGTCTGATAGAACGGCGGATTGTCGAGCGTGGTGATCTGGGGCACGTCATAGCCCAGTTCGGAGATGAGCTGACGATAGATTTCGGCGTGGAACCAACCGGTATCCCAGGTCGCCTGAGCCATATTGACCGTAACGCCTTCGCCCGGCATGTCCTGGGCGACGACGGCAGCCGGTGCAGCGCCCATAAGAGCAACGGCAGTCAGACCGGCGAGAGTTTTCTTGAGACTGAACATGATGTTTTTGTCTCCTTTGGTTTTGGTTTTAATCGACGGATTATTCCGCCTTGCGAAGTCCAGAAAAGTCCGGACGATAGAAGCGGTGGCGCGTAGCCACCGCGTCATTGGGTAACGGCAGCTCAGGCCGCCTTGCGGGTTGGTTCGGCCTGCTTGCTGCCCTGAAGGCGAAGCAGGTTCGAGAGTACCTGGCGCAACGAAACGGTGTTGGTCTGGTTCTGCTCGCCCAGGCCCTGGGTAATGCGATCCAGTACGATGGCGAGGATGACGATTCCGACGCCGCCTGCCGTGGCACCGCCCACATCAAGCCGGCCAAGACCGGTGTTGACCACGAGCCCGAGACCGCCTGCGCCGATAAGGGCGGCAATGACGACCATCGAGAGCGCGAGCATGAGCGTCTGGTTCAGGCCCGCCATGATGGTGCGCAAGGCCAGCGGAATCTGAAGATCAGTCAGCATTTGCCATCGTGTGGAGCCGAAAGCATGAGCCGCCTCGACCAGATCCCCGCGTACATTGCGAATGCCCAGATTGGTCAGCCGGATGATCGGGGGTAGGGCGAAGATGATAGTGGCGATGATCCCCGGCGCCATCCCGACGCCGAACAGCATGACGATCGGTACGAGGTAAACGAACGAGGGAATCGTCTGCATGATATCGAGAATCGGACGCACGATTTTCCATAGCAGGTCCGAGCCGGCTGCCAGGATGCCGACGGGCACCCCTATGATCGTGCAAAAGAAGACCGACGTCAGGATCATGGCCAGCGTCGTCATGGTTTCCGGCCAGAGACCGATCATGTCGATGAAGAAAAAGCCGATGATCGTGAAAATTGCCATGCCCTTGCCAGCCCATTTCCACGCGGCGAGGGAGAAGACTGCGGTGGTCAGAAGCATGGGGACGAAATTGAAAAAATCGTCCAATGCGTTGAGAACCAACGTGATAGGAACCTGCGCTGCGCGGAACAAGGGCCGAAAGTTCGGCACCAGCCAGCCGCGGACGAAATCATTGATCCAGTCGTCGAAAGGGATAATGAGGAGGTCGCCGGGACTAAGCATTTGCGCTCTCCTTTTCAGAATCTTGCGCCGGGGGTGCTTCGGATGCCTCGGAGAGGACGGTTTCCTCATCGCCGGAAAGTTGTGCGAACACAGCCTCCGGTTCGACGACACCGACCAGGCGGTCCTTGCTATCCGTCACGGCGATCGGAAGTCCACCGCTTGCCGCGCCGTACAGGTCGTTGAGCTGCACATCGGCATCCACGGTGGGATATTCAGTCAGCATGACCTTTTCCAGAACCGGATTCGGTTCTTCCAGATTCAGCGTCGCCGCAGCCAGATCCTGATAGGTCACCACGCCGGCAATCATGTTCTTGTCGTTGACCACGTAGAGGGCGTTGCGGTTGAGATCCTCCATGGCGCGCATGGCGTCCTCAGCCGTGTCGGTGCCCAGCTTCATGGCCGCGGGATCGTTCGAGACGTCCTCTGCGGTGAAGACGCGGCCGCGATCGATGTCGGCCACGAAGGCCGCGACATAATCGTCGGCTGGATTGGAAACGATTTCCTGCGCCGTACCGACCTGGACGAACCGGCCATCTTTCATGATGGCGATCTTGTCACCAAGCAGCAGAGCCTCGTTCAGATCGTGCGTGATGAAGACGATGGTTTTCTTCAGCGTCTTTTGAAGCTCGATCAGTTCGTCCTGCATCTCGCGGCGGATGAGCGGATCGAGCGCGCCGAATGGCTCGTCCATCAGCAACACCTCAGGGCCGTTCGCAAGACCGCGCGCCAAGCCAACGCGCTGCTGCATTCCGCCCGAAAGCTCGGCAGGCAGACTGTCAGCCCAAGCGGTAAGCCCGACCTGTTCAAGCGCCTTGAGCGCTCTTTTGCGGCGTTCGGCAGGTTTGGTTCCCTTCACCTTCAGTCCATAGGCGGCATTGTCGGCCACCGACCAGTGAGGAAACAGCGCGAAGTGCTGGAACACCATGGTGATTTTTTCGCGCCTTATGCGGCGAAGCTCGTCTTGTGAGCAGCTGGCGACGTCCGCACCATCGATCATGATCGAGCCCGACGTGGGTGGGATCAAGCCGTTGAGCATACGCACCAGGGTCGATTTGCCGGAGCCCGAGAGTCCCATGACGACGAAGATCTCGCCTTCGCCCACATCGAAGCTCGCATCCTGCACGCCCACCGTGGCGCCCGTCTGCTCGAGAATGTCTTCCTTGGAGTTGCCTTTCTCGAGCAGTTCGAGAGCGGCGTCGGTTTTTTCACCGAAGACCTTGAAGACGTTTCGTACCGATAATTTGACTGCCATGTGTCTCCTTGTTGAAAATTTGCACGCGAAGACTGTAAATATCGTTCTGTATTCGCACTTTAGCTGTTGAACACAAAAAGACACCGGGCCAGAATCGACATAAAGGCTGGCCGGTCATCGTGCAGAGATTGAATGTTGATCAAGACAATAGGCCCCCAAGAGCGCGATATCAACAGCGCGACGCCGATTTTTTGCCGCAATTGCCGTTGCGAGATCATCAGATCGCTCATCGGATTGCGGCGAGAGGCGCTAAAATGACTGGAAAAGCGCCAAGGTAAACTTTTTGGGAGATCGGAGCCGGCACTGAAGTGGCCAGCGTATCTGCCTTGACGATTGTCCCGATTTGCAGCACACAAGCGCTCGATCAGCGCTCGATCAGCGCTCGATCAGCGCCGACGCGTGCGGGTGTAGCTCAATGGTAGAGCAGAAGCTTCCCAAGCTTACGACGAGGGTTCGATTCCCTTCACCCGCTCCAGTCTTCCTAGGCCGATCTTGGATTTTCGGCGCAGTCTTTGAGGAACGCCGCCTGCTCAAGGGTTCCGTCCGGCAATCTGGATAATACCGGCGGAATTTTCCGGCTTTGATCGATAAATCTCTTACCTGTCACTCTCGTCCCAAAGCGGACTGATCCATGGCTCGCCATTTTCCGGCGCAAGCGCGGGCTTGCCCAGAATATGGTCGGACGCTTTTTCGCCGACCATGATCGAGGGTGCGTTGAGATTGCCGTTGGTGATGCGCGGAAAGACCGAGGAATCGGCGACACGCAGGCCTTCGACTCCGATCACCTTGCAGTGCGGATCGACCACGGCCATGGGATCGTCGGACTGGCCCATCCTGCAGGTGCCGCAGGGGTGGTAGGCGCTTTCGGCGTGATCGCGGATATGGGCGTCCAGCGCATCATCGGACTGGACGGCCTCACCGGGCAGGATCTCCTTGCCGCGATAGGGATCGAAGGCAGGCTGAGCGAAAATCTCGCGGGTCAGCCGGATGCAGTGCCGGAAATCCGCCCAATCCTGGGGATCGGACATGTAGTTGAAAAAGATTTTTGGGGCCTCGCCCGGATCGGACGAGTTGAGCGTCACAGAGCCTCGCGATTTCGAGCGCATCGGCCCGACATGAGCCTGAAACCCGTGTCCTTCGGCGGCAGCCTGGCCGTCATAGCGCACGGCGATGGGCAGGAAATGGTACTGGATATCGGGGTATTCGACGCCGGCCCGTGAGCGCACGAAGGCAGCACTTTCGAACTGGTTGGAGGCACCGGGGCCAGTCTTGAAGAACAGCCATTGCACGCCGACAAGCGCCTTGCCCAGCAGGTTCCAGTGCTTGAAGAGCGTTATGGGCTGAGTGCAGGCCTGTTGGATATAGAGTTCGAGGTGGTCCTGCAGGTTCTGGCCGACGCCGGGCCGATCGGCGACGACATCGATGCCATGCTGTTTGAGATGGGCGGAGGGGCCGATGCCGGAAAGCATGAGCAGTTTGGGCGAGTTGATTGCCGAAGCGGAGACGATCACCTCCCGGTCGGCAAAGACAGTCTCGATCTTGCCGCCCCGCTCGATCTCGACGCCAACGGCGCGGCCATTCTCGATCACTACCTTGCGGGCAAAGCAGCGCACGAGTTCGATATTGTCGCGCTTGAGGGCGGGTTTGAGGTAGGCATTGGCCGCCGACCAGCGTCGGCCTTTCCAGACCGTCTGTTCCATGGGGCCAAAGCCTTCCTGCTTTTGCCCATTATAGTCGTCGGTTGTTTCGAACCCGGCCTGCTTGCCGGCTTCGACGAAGGTTTTGAACAGGGGGTTGTCGCGCCGGCCGCGCGTGACGTGGAGCGGTCCGTCCTTGCCGCGCCAGTCGGGATCACCGCCGTGCCCCCCCGCATGCCAATGCTCCATGCGCTTGAAGTAGGGAAGCACATCGGCAAAGCTCCAGCCGGCCGCTCCGGCTTCGGCCCAATGGTCGAAATCGCGTGCATGGCCGCGCACATAGACCATGCCGTTGATCGAGGACGAACCGCCGATCACCTTGCCACGCGGCGTCGCCAGCCGGCGTCCACCCAGGCCGGGCTCGGGTTCGGATTTGAACCCCCAGTCGTAGCGCGACATGCTCATGGGGTAGCTCAAGGCGCCGGGCATCTGGATGAGCGGGCCGATGTCGGTGCCGCCATATTCGAGCACGATGACCTTGTGTCGGCCGTCCTCGCTCAGACGGTGTGCCATGGCCGAACCGGCCGAGCCCGAGCCGATAATGACGAAATCTGCACGCATGTCCGGCCCCCTCAGAACGCGGCTTCGACGTCGCCCATGGCGACATAGACCGACTTGACCTGCGAATAGTGCTCGATAGCCGCGCGCGCGTTTTCGCGGCCCACGCCCGAATGTTTGACGCCGCCAAACGGCATTTCCACCGGCGTGAGATTGTAGGTGTTGATCCAGCACGTTCCCGCTTCGAGCGCGGCGACCGTACGATGGGCGCGGGTGATGTCTTTTGTGAACACACCTGCCGCCAGACCGAAATCGCTGCCATTGGCGCGTGCGATCACTTCGTCTTCGCTGGCAAACGAGAGAACCGAGAGCACCGGCCCGAAAATCTCCTCGCGCGCGATGCGCATGTCGTCGGTGACGCCGGTGAAGAGGGTCGGTTCGACATAGAACCCGGCGGCGGCGAAGTCCCGCGGCACGCTGCCGCCGAATTCGAGTCGGGCGCCCTCGGCTTTGCCGATCTCGATATAGGAAAGAACCCTGTCGCGCTGGGCGGCGGAGACGAGAGGTCCGATCTGGGTCGCTTCGTCTCGCGGATCCCCGATCACCGCCCTGTCAGTGCGTTCGGTAAGGCGGGCCACGAACTGGTCGTGAACCGCCTCATGGACAAATACGCGCGTGCCATTGGAGCAGATCTGGCCGCTGGAATAGAAATTGGCGTTGATGGACGCGCTGACGGCGTTTTCGATATCGGCATCCTCGAAGACGATGAGGGGCGACTTGCCGCCCAGTTCCATCGTCACGTGGCGTATGCCTTCGGCTGCTGCTGCATAAACTTTGCGTCCGGTGGGGACCGAGCCGGTGAGCGACACCTTGGCGGTGCGCGGGTCAGTGGCGAGAGCCGCGCCGACATCGCCATAGCCCTGGATGACATTGAACAGGCCCGCGGGCGCGCCGGCTTCAACGAAGATTTCGGCCAGCTCCAGCGCACACAGCGGGGTGAGTTCGGAGGGTTTGAACACCATGGCATTGCCGCAGGCCAGTGCGGGGGCGGCCTTCCAGGCGGCGATCTGGGTGGGGTAGTTCCAGGCGCCGATGCCGACGCAGACGCCGAGCGGTTCGCGGCGCGTATAGGCAAAGTCGTCACCCAGCGGAATGGCTTCACCGTTGATCGTCGGTGCGATGCCGCCGAAAAACTCCAGAGCTTCGGCGCCCGAGGTGGCGTCGGCGACAAGGGTTTCCTGGATCGGCTTGCCGGTGTCGAGGGTTTCGAGTTCGCTCAGCTCCTGATTGCGCGCCATGATGATGTCGGCGGCACGGCGCAGGACGCGGCCGCGCGCCACGGGCGTGAGGGTGGCCCATTGCTTTTGAGCGCGATGGGCGGACTCGAGAGCCTTGTCGATGATGGCGGGCGTTGCCGAATGGAGCGTGGCGATCACCTCGCCGGTGGCCGGGAAAATGCAGTCGATGGCCTTGCCGGCGGTGTCTTCGACATAGGTTCCGTCGATAAAATGGCTGGCCTTGGGCTGAGCGTTGATCATTGTTCGCCTCGGGGAAAGCGTTTGGAGTCTTCGAGGTGGTTGAGGTCCATGTGATTGCGCATGTAGCGCTCCGAAGCGCGCTGGAGCGGCTCGAAATCCCACGGGAAGTATGTGCCGTTGCGCAGCGCTTCATAGACAACATGCCGCCGCGCCTGGCTCTGGCGGATTTCGGCGTCGAAGGCTTTGAGGTCCCAGAATTCGGACGCCATGGATTTCAGGCGCGCCAAGGTTTCCGCGTGCCGGGGGTCTGACGCAAGATTGGTGAGTTCGTGCGGATCGGTTTCGAGGTCGAACAGCAGATCGGGATCGAGCACGCAGCTTATGAATTTCCAGCAGCCCTCGACGATGCCGACGAGCGGGGCGTAGGACGCCTCTGCAGCGTATTCCATGCGGACCGGGGTCGTGCGGACGCCGCCCCGCGCCAGTGGCATGAGCGTTTCGCCGTCGGTCCACGGGGTCACTTCGCCCAGTTCGATACCGACGAGATCGGCTAGGGTTGGGGTGACGTCGAGGGTGGAGACAGCCGTATCGACGCGGCGGGGCTCGAGGCCCGGCGCCGCAACCATCAGCGGAACGCGCGAGGACCCTTCGAAAAAGCTCATCTTGAACCACAAGCCCTTTTCGCCAAGCATGTCGCCATGGTCGGAGACGAAGACGATGATGGTGTTGTCGGTCTGGCCGGTCGCGTCCAGCACCTCAAGAATGTCGCCGATCTTGTCGTCGAGGTAGGAGATGTTGGCGTAGTAAGCGCGGCGCGACTTGCGGATATCGTTGGTCCCGATGTCGAAGGAGCGCCAATCATTGGCATCAAAGATCCGCTGCGAATGCGGATCGAGGTCGTCATAGGGAATGGCGGGCACCTCGGGATCAAGATGCGCACAATCCTCGTACAAATCCCAGTATTTGCGGCGGGCGACATAGGGGTCGTGCGGATGCGTAAAGCTGGCGGTCAGCATCCAGGGACGATCGTCATTGCCCCGCGCATTGTCGTAGAGCTTGGCGACGGCCTGAAAGGCAACATCGTCGTCATATTCGAGTTGGTTGGAGATTTCGGCCACCCCGGCGCCAGTGACCGAGCCCATGTTGTGATACCACCAGTCAATACGCTCACCGGGCTTACGGTAATCGGGCGTCCAGCCGAAATCGGCGGGGTAGATGTCGGTGGTCAACCGCTCCTCAAAGCCATGAAGCTGGTCGGGGCCGACAAAATGCATCTTGCCCGAGAGCGCCGTGCGGTACCCGGCGCGCCGCAGGTGATGGGCGTAGGTGGGGATGTCGGACGCGAACTCGGCTGCGTTGTCGTAAACGCGCGTGCCGCGCGGCAACTGCCCCGACATGTAGCTCGCCCGGCCCGGTGCGCACAAAGGCGACGCGGTATAGGTGTTGGCAAACCGCACCGAGCGCTGGGCAAGCGCCTTGAGATTGGGCGTGTGCAACCAGTCGGCCGGGCCGTCGGGAAACAGGGTCCCGTTGAGCTGGTCGACCATGAGAACGAGGATGTTGGGGCGGGCCGTCAAGTGCGTCCTTTCCGTTCGAGCCAGAGGTCGAGATAGTCCCGGACCATGTCGCGGGTGGCGCCACGGTCCGGAACCTCGTCCTGGAGCGCGTGGCGGATATAAAAGCCGTCGATCAGGGAGGCCAGACCCTGCGCTACCGCCTGCGCGGTCGCATCGTCGAACAGTTGGCGGAGGTTGAACACCAGGTTCGAATGCAGCCGGCGGGCATAGACCTGCAGCAGGCGGCGGGTGTCCTTCGATTGCAGGGCGCGCACGTAAAAGGCCAGCCAGGCGGCGACGATCTCGCGCTCGAACTGGCTCTCCTCGAAACTCGCATCGATGATGGCATCGATCCGCTCCTGGGGATTTTTTGCGGATTCCAGACGCTGGGCGACCGAAAGGCGGAAAGTTTCCAATACATGGCGCATGGCGGCGAGAAAGATCTTATCCTTGGATCCAAAGTAATGGTGCGCCAGGGCCGAAGACATTCCTGCACGTTTTGCAATCTGGCTTACAGTAACGTCGAGCGTTCCGGCCTCTCCAATCTCGGCAATCGTTGCCGAAATCAAAGCCTTTCGGCGCAGGATCGGCATGCCTTTGCTGGCCATATTTTCCACCGATATCAGAAACTGGGTTTACATCTCCTCATATTTTGTTTTTGATTGACCAGTCAATCAACAATTTCACACCGCATCACCAAGGAGATGGTAATGATCAAACACGCCGCTACGCTGACCAGCGCGCTCGCGCTTTCGCTGGTCTCGAGCGCTGCGTTCGCTCAGGCTCAGTGCACATCGGTCTCGTTTTCGGATGTCGGCTGGACCGACATCACCACCACGACCTCGGCCACAAAGCAGGTGCTCGAAGCGCTTGGATATGACGTCAACGTCCGCGTTCTCTCGGTTCCGGTAACCTTTGCTTCGCTCGAGAGCGACGACGTCGACGTGTTTCTGGGCAACTGGATGCCCAGCCAGCAGGCCGCTTTCCAGCCCTATCTCGACAGCGGTGAAATCGAATCCGTGTCGGCCAATCTCGAGGGCACGAAATACAATCTGGCAGTCCCCACCTACACCTATGAAAAGGGCCTGCGGACCTATGACGACATCGCAGATTTTGCTGAAGAGCTCGATTCGACGATCTACGGCATCGAGCCGGGCAATGAAGCCAACACCTATCTGGTTGGCCTGATCGAGGAAGGCGCCCACGGTCTTGGCGATTTCGAAGTTCGCGAAAGCTCCGAACAGGGCATGCTCCTGGAGGTCGGGAGGGCCGTCGAGCGTGACGAGGACATCGTGTTCCTTGGCTGGGAGCCGCACCCGATGAATTCCAATTTCGACATGAGCTATGTCGAGGGCGGTGAAGAGTTCTTCGGCGGCGAGGGCAACGTCTATACCGTCACCCGCACCGGGTTTGTCGAAGAATGCCCGAACCTTGGCACCTTCCTTGAAAACCTCAGCTTCACGCTGCCTATGGAAAACCAGATCATGGGGATGATCCTCGACGAGGGCATGGATCCTGATGCGGCCACCATGGAGTGGATGCAGAACAATCCCGACCTGGCGCTGAGCTGGCTCGATGGCGTGACCACCGTCGACGGTGGCGATGCCGAGGCCGCGGTGCGCGAAGCGCTCGACCTTTAAGGCCGGCGCACGAGACGGCCCGGCTCAACCAGCCGGGCCGGTTATCTGATTTTACAATTATTGCGGGGACGAGCCATTGGAATGGCTGACTGAGAACAAGATTCCTGTCGGAGCCTGGGCAAGCAATTTCTTCAATTGGATTCGGGACAATCTCTCCGGGGTCATCGACGGGCTGGCCGAGGGCGCCGAGTGGCTGATCGAAGCACTTCTGTGGCTGTTGCAGACGCCCCATCCCCTCGTCATCGGCGCGCTTTTCGTGGGCCTGACCTGGGTGTTGCAGCGCAACTGGAAGACGTGCCTGCTCGTCGCGCTCGGCTTTCTCTTCGTGCTCAACCAGGGATATTGGGAGGAAATGACCGAGAGCCTGACCCTGGTCCTGAGCGCGTGTATCGTGTGCATGGCCGTGGGCGTGCCGATCGGGATTGCCGCCGCGCATCGTCCGGGGCTCTACCGGGTGCTACAGCCAATTCTCGATCTGATGCAGACGCTGCCTCCCTTCGTTTATCTCATCCCCGCCATCGTGTTTTTTGGCATCGGCATGGTGCCGGGCCTGTTTGCAACTGTCATCTTTGTTCTGCCCGCCCCTATCCGGCTGACCTATCTGGGGGTCTCCTCGACCCCGACCCCGTTGCTCGAGGCGGCCGAAGCGTTTGGCGGCACTGGCGGACAGAAGCTGATAAAGGTCGAACTACCCTACGCGCTGCCCCAGATCATGGCGGGGCTCAACCAGACCATCATGCTTTCGCTGTCCATGGTGGTGGTGGCCGCGCTGGTCGGTGCCGATGGCCTTGGGGTGCCCGTGGTGCGCGCACTCAATCAGGTCAACCCGGCGCTGGGCTTTGAGAGCGGCTTTATCATCGTGGTCGTGGCGATCATTCTCGATCGCATGCTGCGGATCGGACAGGACAACAAGCAATGAGCAAGGCCGTCATTTTCGACAAGGTCAATATCGTCTTCGGCGACAAGCCCGAAACGGCGCTGCCGCTGATGGACCAGGGCATGAGCCGGCCCGACATCCAGCAGGAAACCAATCAGGTTCTCGGCGTGCACGATTGCTCACTCGAAGTGGAAGAGGGCGAGATCGTCGTGCTCATGGGCCTTTCGGGGTCCGGCAAGTCCACGCTGTTGCGCGCGGTTAACGGGCTTAACCCCGTGGTGCGCGGCAATGTGACGGTGAGGAGTGGCGATTGGTCGGTTGATCCGGCCAATTGCAGCCGCGACGAGTTGCTGAAACTGCGCCGCGAATGCGTGGCCATGGTGTTCCAGCAGTTCGGCCTGCTGCCTTGGCGCAACGTGCTCGACAATGTGGCGCTCGGGCTCGAACTGGGCGGCATGGGCAAGGCCGAGCGTGAGGACAAGGTCCGCGAAGAGCTCGAACTCGTGGGCTTATCGGACTGGGCCGACAACAAGGTGAGCGAGCTTTCAGGCGGCATGCAGCAGCGTGTCGGGCTGGCCCGCGCCTTTGCCACCAAGGCGCCTATCCTCTTGATGGACGAGCCGTTTTCAGCACTCGATCCGTTGATCCGCGCGCGGCTGCAGGACGAATTGCTCGGGTTGCAGGAAAAGCTCAAGCGGACCATCATTTTCGTTTCCCACGATCTCGACGAGGCCTTCAAACTCGGCAATCGCATCGCCATCATGGAAGGCGGTCGGATTATCCAGTGCGGCACACCCCAGGAAATCATTGCCAATCCGGCCAATGAATATGTTGAGGACTTCGTCGCTCACATGAACCCCCTCAACGTCCTGCGGGCCGGCGACGTCATGACCACGGCTCTGTCGGAGAATTCGGACACGCAAGTCGATTTCGAGACACCGGTTTCCGAGGTCATCGATTCCCTATCCCAGGGGGCCTCGGTAATCGGGGTCACTGAGGCGGGCGAACCTGTTGGTGCAATCACCAACAAGGAGATCATTTCCGCGTTGCAGTCCAAGGAGAACGGCAGCGCTTAAGGCAGCAAGATTGCTTGCCTCTGAACCGCAAAATGCCAACCGGTTCGAGAACGGCTTTGCCATGGGACGGTCGTAGCGCGTGTGAAGGGCAGGCGCGGCGACCATGCCATCCCGAGGCGCTAGGGCACCTCGGCTGCCAGCCAGTCTCGCAGCGCGACGAGGGGGCGGTAGGATACGCGGGCCAGGGGGCAGGCCAGCCAGTAAGAGCCGGTGCCCGCGACAGCTGGTTCGAGCACTGGGCTTAGCCGGCCCGTCGCGATCTCGCTTTGCGCAATGTAGTGGGGCAGCAATGCCACCCCCAGACCGGCAATGGCCGCTTCGATCATCAGGGCGAACTGATCAAACATCATGCCCGAAACGGGTAAGGGCATTGCTCCTTGCCCGGCAAACCATGCATCCCATGCTCTGGGCCGGGTTTCGAGCTGGAAAAGCTGCAGGCCGGCCAGATCGCCGGGGGTGCCGATCGGGTGGTCGGCAAGCAGGCGCGGCGCGAGGCAGGCCGTGACGCGCTCGTCGAACAGCCGCATGTGCACCGCGTCGGGCGCCTCCCCATTGCCCAAATAGATCATCGCATCGAACCGTTCGGCAGTGAAATCGATCGGCCGGATACGGGTGGAAAGATTGATCGTGACGCCCGGATGTGCTGCAAGAAAATCGCCCAGCCGCGGC
>PBNW01000065.1 GCA_002723255.1 Pelagibacterium sp.
CATCGAGCAAACCAGCGCGCGCGCTGGCGTCGGCGCCTTTCACAACCACAGCCGAATAAATCCGTCCGGTCAGGCGGTTGAAAGCCATGGCTGCGATCACCAGCACGAGCGAATTGACCGCGACGGGCCAGAACACGAAGCCGTAACCGAGTTCGAGCACCGCGGGCCCACCCAGAACGGCCGTCAGGGCTACCGCCCCACTCGGAGGATGGAGGCTCTGGGTGGCCAGCATCGCACCGATTGCAAGGCTCAGCGCCAATGCCGCGGCAAGAATTGGGTCGCCGACAAGTCCGGCAACGGTCACACCGATCGCTGCTGCAATGCAATTTCCTGCCAATATCGACCAAGGCTGAGCCAAGGGGCTCGAGGGCGCAGCAAACAGGAGCACTGCCGAGGCACCCATGGGGGCGATCAGCATGGGCGCAAGGCTCGCTTCTCCCATCGACACCCGTGTGATCAGACCCGTAATGAAAATCCCGACGAGCGCGCCCAACGCGGCGCGCGAGGCTTCAGCAAGGCTGACCCGCACAAGGCGCGGGCGAAGGGATTCAACAAGAGGAAATGACACTGTAAGGCGGGTCCTGACGAATAGGGGGCGAACCTAGACGCCAGCGCCATCCTCCACAACGAAGCGAAACCCAAACTCCTTCCAGAAATTGAAAAATTGCGCCTGTGTCGCGCTGATTCTTGGAACAGCTCGCACGCTCAAAAGTTCGTTCGACACGGAGGTAGCCATGAGCAAATTCAAGGTTGGCGATCATGTGAAATGGAATTCGGAAGCGGGATGGGTCAGTGGCACCGTCACAAAGGTTCATGTGAAGGACTTCAGTTATAAGGGCCATACGCGGCGCGCCTCACCGGACGAGCCGCAATATGAGATCGACAGCGACCGGACCGATCACGTGGCTGCGCACAAGGAAGATGCGCTCACAAAGGCATGAGCAAATCGCGTCCCACTATCTTCACTGTCGGCCACTCCAACCAGAGTCTTGAGACATTTATCGCCATGCTCGGTGCGGCAAGGATTGATGCCATCGTGGACGTTCGCACGTTTCCCCGGTCTCGAACCAATCCCCAGTTCAATATCGACACGCTGCCGCACGCTCTTTCCCAATACCACATTGGCTACAGCCATTGGCCTGATCTCGGCGGCCGGCGCAACAAGCAAGACAACGTACCCGCCGACACCAATGCCTTTTGGAACAATCGCAGCTTTCACAACTACGCCGATTATGCGCTCACACCTCAGTTCCAGGCCGATCTTGACCGTCTGATCGCGTTCGCATCCCACCAGCGCCCCGCTCTCATGTGCTCGGAAGCTGTATGGTGGCGCTGCCATCGCCGCATCATTACCGACCACCTCATCGCCCGCGATATCGAGGTGCTCCACATCATGGGCGAGGGCAAGATCTCGGAAGCGAAATTGACGCCGGGCGCCAATTTGGGCGGCGATACCTGCGTCACTTATCCTCAAACAAAATCCTAGTCGTCGAGCGTGCTGGCCACAGCCCTAGGCAGGGTTGGCAGCACATCGGATACAAACCAGGGGTTTTTGCGCATCCATGTCACAACCCGCCAGCTCGGATGCGGGAGCGCCCAAACGGCGCTGGCCCGGTCGAACGCTTTCACAGTGTCGGTCATCGATTGTTTGCCTCCGTGCAGATAGCCCCTTTGCGCATGGCTACCCACCAGCAGTGTCAGACGTATTTCAGGCAAGCTGGCAAGCTGACGGTGATGCCAAGTCGGTGCACATCGCTTCATTGGCGGGGCATCACCACTGCCGCTTTTGCTCACGCCGGGATAACAGAACCCCATAGGCACGATGGCGATCCGGGACGGATCGTAAAACACCGCGGGACTGATATCGAGCCATGAACGCAAGCGATCGCCACTCGCGTCATTCCAGGGTATGCCGCTCTCATGCACCTTTCGGCCCGGCGCCTGCCCGATGATCAGCAGTCTGGCCGCGCGATCCGCCTGGACCACCGGACGCGGCCCAAGCGGCAGCTCGTTCGCGCATAGTCGGCAGGCGCGTATTTCGCTCATCAAATGCATGAAATAAGCCAGGATAGAATGCTTAGAAAGTCTGTCACAGTGAGGCGGCCAACCTGGAAGTGATGCCGCGAGATCGCGGCGATTTTATCCAAACGCCCCTGCAAGACGAACTAGCCGATCCGCTGGTCCGCCCGGATTTCTTCGGCTTTGCTGCGATACTGCAGCGCGACGAGCCAGCCTTTGATCGGACGGAGCGGAGGAATACACGTGAGCAACAACAGAGGCAGTGTCGTCACCAAATGCACCCAGACGGGCGCCCGGAAGGCCACTTCGAGCCAGAGACCGAAGACGACGACCGGCACGCATCCGATCATCATGACAAAAAACGCAGGCCCGTCAGCGGGATCGGCAAAGCCGTAATCAAGCCCGCAGACCTCGCAGTGTTTGCGCAAAGTGAGGAAGCCATTAAACAGATGGCCCTCTCCACAATGGGGACACTTCCCCAAAAGGCCAGTTTTCCAACTCGGCATGTCATTGTTCATGGCGTTCACTTCTCTATGCTGATCTGGCTTGGGGCAACCGAAGCTGTTGAGCGATAACTGTCTGGCGAGATGCCAAGCGCCGTGCGTGAGGGCGGTTCGTTAATTCGATCGGGTGTTTTTGCCATCACAATTGCCCGCCCGCGCGGATCGCCAACCATCGACGCATCTGTTCGATCTCGATCTGCTGCTCATCAATCACATGCTGGGCCAGCGCGCGCACCTCGCGATCACTGCCGTATTCAAGTACCACCTCGGCCATGTCGATGGCACCCTGATGGTGGGGGATCATGCCCTGCATGAACGCAACATCGGGATCGGGATGCTGCATTCCTTCCATCATGGGCCCATGCATGGTGTCCATCGTTGCCATGAATGCCGCCATAGCCTCGGGGTCTTCAACGAACGGCTCTCCTGTCTGCCCATGGGGATGTTCTGCATTTGGGGTGTGCGTGGCCATGTCTGTAATTTGGCTCCTCGGCCCACTGTCTGCGCCGTACAGTGTCAAGTGCAGACCCCAATAGCCCGTAACGAAAATGACGATGACGGCACCGAGCGCCACTGGAACACCGGCGACGGTGCGTCGTACGGCAGGGAGGAAATGAAGCTCGCGTGTGTGATCTGCGGCAATTGCAACGATGATCGCCATGATCAGGGCGTGTCCGACAAGATCGATCCGCCCGAAGGGATACACGGCGGCATTGAAAATGATGAACAACGCAACCGCTGAGAGACGCCGCACCAGAGGCGTCCACAGCAGGCCAAAGCCCATCGTGAACTCGGCAACCCCTGCCATTGGGATGAACACGTCTCGCGGCATGCCGAAGGTCAGGAATGGTTTTTCGGCCACAAGCGGATAGAACCATTCAGGATAGGCGAACTTTTCAAGGCTCGACCACATCAATGCGATGGCTACACCCCAACGCAAGACCTCGAAGCGGTGCTTGCGCCACTCTTCATTGCTCGATGCTGCCAGGACAAGATACGCCGCGACCGCAACGCCAAGCGCAAGATAGTCCAGCAAATGGAACAGATCGTAATCGCGCAGCGCCAACACCCAGAGAATGATGATGCCCGCTGCCGAGAACGGCATTGTGCGCTTCGAGAAGACCCCGAAAGCAATCAACAATTGCAGCCAGGACACCCATTCCGCTGGTGTTTGAAGATCGGGCGTCAGATAGACGCCGCCAACGGCAAAGATCGCGACAAAAAAAGCCCCGATGACGGCGCGAATAAAGTCATCAAGTCGAAACCATAGCGGATCAGAGACACGGTCCATCGCCGATAGAGTTGCATCGCCGGCCGGGCGGGTTTCAAACACTCTGGTAGCGACAAAAAATACAAGCACCAGTCCAATCGCGAGCCAAAACCATCCATTGGTGATGGTGTCCATCAGAGGCGCCGGAGATGCTTCGACGATATAGGGCGCGAACCATTTTACATGCGCCTGGGCAGTCGTGGACCACGCTCCCAGGGTAATGGCGCCGCCCACAGCCATAGGCAAACGCCAGTAGGTATCATGACGGTGACGGAAGTTTTGATCGGCGTGGCCAGATTGGGCAGTCATAATCGCCTCTAGTGTTGTCCAGGGTGAACAGGCAAAGACGCGCCGAGCGGCGCGCCAGGGTCGGGCTGAGATAGCAGTCCCGCCATCAGGCTCCGGGCAATCCGTTGAGCCTTGAATTCCAGTTGAGCGGCAATGTCCTCGGAAAAATTATCTCTGGCCGTCTGGCTCCAAAGGTCCAACCAGCGCGCAAAGAGATCGGGCGTAAGCTGATGAGCGAACGGCAAATGCGCGCGATAGGGATTCCCCTTGTATCGGCCAGAGGTCAAAACGATCGAGGACCAGAAATCGCCCAGCCGATCCACATGTGTATCCCAATCCTTGACATGTTCAGCGAAAATCGGTGCCAGAAGCTCGTCAGCCCGTATGCGGTCGTAGAACTGCTCCACTTGCCTGCGCAATGTCAGTTCACTCAGCGGCATCGGACACACTCCAGACTTAAACATGTTGAATTGATACATGTATCAGGATTGCAAAACATGCAAGAAAAATGCATGTATAAGCCTGCGACATTTTGGAGAGCGTTATGCGCCTGACCCTACACACCGATTATGCCCTCAGGGTTATGATCTTTCTGACCCAGCACCCCGATCGGCTCTGTTCAATATCGGAGATTGCGCGGGCCTATGGCATTTCGCAAAACCACCTCATGAAAGTGGCCCATGCCTTGGTCAAGGCTGAGTTCGTTGCGAGCGTGCGGGGACGAAACGGTGGTCTGCGCTTGGCGCGTCCAGCCCAACACATCTCTGTCGGTGCTGTCGTTCGTCAGATGGAAGATGGCTTTGACCTCGTCGATTGCAGCGTGTGTGTGGTGGCACACGGGTGTGGCCTCAGGGGACTTTTGGGTAAAGCGACAGGCGCGTTTTTGGCCGTCCTCGATAGCTGCTCACTTGCCGATCTGGATCATGGCTCGGGCTTGTTCGACTTCATGTTTCCTGGTCAACACGATCAGGACACGGAGGCCGCAACAGAGAGATAGCAGGCATCGGGGCGTCGGATATCGCTGACTCGACCACCAAGCATGCTTAGGAGAGAACGTATGGGCGAAGACAATACCGGAACGAGACAATTGTTTGCCATCAAAGCCGCAGAGCATATGTCCGACCTTATGGATCGGCAGAGCGTTTCAAGTCGATGACCCCATCTCCCGTTCCCTACAAAACCACAATAGTCTTCGATGAGAACACGCTTCCGGCGGGTTTTCGCAAGGAGCACAAGACGAAAGCCGGCGTCTGGGGCGTGATCAGGGTGCTAGAGGGTCAGTTGCGCTATCAGGTCCTCGCACCTGTCTCAGATACCGTGCTTGAACCCGGCATCACTGGGCTGATCCTACCTGAGCAGCCTCATCGTGTAGAACCGATCGGACAAATGCGTATGCTGATTGAGTTCTACAATCAGCTACCTGCCGTTTAGCATTGCCAAGAAACCCAAGATGCGACAACGCTGCTCGTTCTGGGTCTCCAGGAATAAATGGTATTCAGTCAATAAACGACTATTGCGCCATAGTACTCAGGTTGGACAGTGTTGGCTGGAGAAAAATGTTGAGGCCAATTCGGTTGCGGAAGGGCCAAACAAGGCTGCATTCGGCTCGCGCCAAGCTCGCCAGCACCTGGGGAGACATGCCGATAGCAGGCGTGAATATGTCTGCGTTCAGTCCATCGAGGAGCGATGCTGCGCGATCAAGATGGCGCCGCATAGGCCCATGTTTGCCCTCCCGCACTTTCACGCCAGCCGCTGCCAGCAAGATGATGGCCTTCAAGAAAGCCCACTCTCCAGAAGTGCGGCCAACGTGTTGCCAGAATGGCTCCCAAGCCTCATGCGCCTCCCAATAGTAGCAATTGTTGAAAAGATCCACACCCCACAGAAACTGCTCTGGCAGGCTCGTCATGCACCACGCAAGCGGCTCATCGGTAGCGCTGAAGCTGTGGCCATCCGGGTGCCGGACCGGATGCGGAAGTCCGCTACCTGGCAGGTACGCATATTTCGGAAACCGACGGTCTGGGCGATACCTCGGCTTCTCTGCTTTTGGAAACCGGAAGTCAGACAACTGACGAGCTGATCGGTCCATTATCGATTACCTCCGACTCGAAATCGGGGACGTATTGACGGCCCATCGCAGCTATCTACGATCGAGGCCAAATTCCCATAAACACGTTAGGATAGCAAAATCCCGGAAGATGCCTCCGTCTCGGCGTTTGCCTGGTCAGCCAATTGTTTGATTGCCTTTGTGGAGAGAAGGCGCCGACGCCATCAGCCATTCAATTTCAAGTCAGTTTGCTGGAGAGTTTGCATATGCTGGGCCGACAGTATGGACAACAATTCGGTCGTTTGCACTCCCCCTAGCCTAACGTACATCGGTCCAAGGCGATCAAAAAAGCGACGTGGCACGCCAGAGCGGGCCGCAGCCCGTTGCCCAGCATGCCACTCTCGTTTTCGTCGACCGATACATCGCGGCCCACACGCTCAAGGCACCCTCCTAAAGACCCGCAAGCGCCTGCTCGACGTCCGCGATGATGTCGTCGATATTCTCAATGCCGACCGAAATGCGCACAAGATCCTCCGAAACGCCTGCCAATCTCAGTTCATCGGCATCGAGTTGGCGATGAGTGGTTGTGGCCGGATGGCACGCCAGGGATTTGGCATCCCCGATATTGACCAGCCGGTAGATCATTTTCAGCGCATCGATGAATTTCCCACCGGCGTCACGTCCGCCAACGACCCCGAAGCTGACGATCCCCGACGCCTTGCCGCCAGCTATCTTGTCACAGATAGGTTTATATCTACTGGTGTCGAGCGCTGCGTAGTTCACCCAGTTTACCTTTGGGTGGGACTGCAAATATTGCGCGAGCTTGAGCGCGTTTTCGCGGTGGCGCTCCATACGCAGGCCCAATGTTTCAAGTCCCATCATAATGAGAAATGCATTGTGCGGGGACAGCGCGGCGCCGGTGTTGCGCAGCGGCGCGACCCGGCAGCGACCGATATAGGCAGCTGCACCAAGCGCCTCAGTATAGACAACGCCATGGTATGACGGATCGGGTTCGTTGAGGATTTTGAAGCGCTCCTTGTGCGCCGCCCAATCGAACTTCCCCGAATCCACGATCACGCCGCCAATGGCATTGCCATGCCCGCCGATATATTTCGTAAGCGAATGCACGACGATATCGGCGCCAAATTCGAACGGACGGCAGAGGAACGGCGTTGCGACCGTGTTGTCGACGATCAAGGGAACGCCGTGGCGATGAGCGATCTCGGCGAGCTTTTCGATGTCCACGACATTGCCGGCAGGGTTGCCAATGGACTCGCAAAATACCGCCTTGGTGTTTTCATCGATCAACGCATCGAATGCATCAAGATCATCACCTGGAGCCATACGCACTTCGATACCTTGGCGCGGCAAAGCGTGCATGAACAGATTGTAGGTGCCGCCATAAAGCTGGCTCACCGACACGATGTTATCCCCTGCCCCAGCGATCGTCTGAATGGCATAGGTGATCGCTGCCATGCCCGATGCGACCGCTAGAGCACCGACGCCCCCTTCCAGAGCCGCCATGCGCTGCTCGAGCACCGCAGAGGTTGGGTTCATGATGCGCGTATAGATATTGCCTTCAACCTTGAGGTCGAAAAGATCGGCCCCATGCTGGGTATCGTCAAATGTATAGGAGGTCGTCTGATAGATCGGGACAGTCGCCGCTTTGGTCGTCGGCTCTGGCGTATAGCCGTGGTGAAGCGCAAGAGTTTCGAGTTTCATTAAATTTCCTCCGTATTAGACACCGCCATGATAGGCTGCGCCATTCCAGGACACCACCAGTTGGCGCTTAAATTATGCCGAGCGCAGACATGGCATCGGCGACGCGGACAAATCCCCCGATATTGGCGCCCGCCACATAATTGCCTGGCAGACCATACTCATCGGCGGTTTGCGCGCAGTGGTCGTGGATATCCTTCATGATTTCGGCCAACCGCTCTTCGGTCTGCTCGAACGTCCAGGAATCGCGCGAAGCGTTTTGCTGCATTTCGAGCGCACTGGTGGCAACCCCGCCGGCATTGGACGCCTTGCCCGGACCAAACAGGATTCCCGCCTCTTCAAACATGCGCACGGCCTCAGGCGTACACGGCATGTTGGCACCCTCGACAACGGCTATGACACCGCTTTCAACAAGCGAGCGGGCGTCCTTCCCCGTCAGCTCGTTCTGGGTTGCGGCAGGAATGGCGAGGTCGCACGGTACGGCCCATATCGATCCCGAGGCGTTGTAATGAGCCCCGTTGCCCTTGAGCTCGGCGTATTTCTCGATACGCCCGCGCCGCCTTTCCTTTATCTCTTTTAAGAGCTCGATATCGATGCCGCTCTCATCGACGACATATCCACTGGAATCCGAACACGCCACTACCGTGGCGCCCAGTTCGATGAGCTTTTCGATCGTATAAATGGCAACATTGCCCGAACCCGAAACAACGGCCCTTTGCCCGGAAAGATCGGTTTTGCGCATGCGCAGCATCTCGGCCAGAAAATAGACGGCGCCGTAACCGGTGGCTTCCTTACGAACCCGCGAGCCGCCCCAGCTCAGCCCCTTGCCGGTCAGAACACCCGATTCATAGCGGTTGGTCATGCGCTTGTATTGACCAAACATGTAGCCAATCTCACGCTGTCCCACACCGATGTCGCCGGCCGGAACGTCGGTATATTCCCCGACGTGGCGAGAAAGTTCGGTCATGAACGCCTGGCAAAACCGCATGATTTCTGCGTCGGACTTGCCCTTGGGGTCGAAGTCCGACCCTCCCTTGCCGCCACCAATCGGCATGCCGGTCAGGGCATTTTTGAAGACCTGCTCAAAGCCGAGAAACTTCACGATGCCCAGATTGACGCTTGGATGGAACCTCAGCCCACCCTTGTAGGGACCCAATGCAGAGTTGAACTGCACGCGGAAACCCCGGTTGATCTGCACATATCCCTGATCATCGGCCCATGAAACGCGGAAGATGATCTGACGTTCGGGCTCGCACAACCGTTCAATCAACCCTGCACTGCCATAGTAGGGGTGTTTGGCAATGACCCGTCCCAGACTGTCGAGCACTTCGCGGACAGCTTGATGAAACTCGCCTTCGCCCGGATTGCGCCGAAGGACTTGCGAATAGACAGGACCGAGGATGTCATCGGTAGCGCTCATTGTTGAAATACCTTTGTTGAAAGATGCGGCGCAAGGGCAAACGGGTTGCCCTTGCGCCCAATCGCCATCGCGCAGTCATGGGGCGGACTGCACGACAGCAATGGAAATCATGCGGCAGACGGACCAGGATCGTCTCCCGTCAGCAGGGCCGACCGGTGGGGCACCGGCTGCTGGTTATCATCACGGCTCGCGACCAGATGCAGATCGGCCGGTTTTTTGCGGGCCTTGCTTTCGGCCTCTGGCTGGTAGAGCACAGTGTGGATTTCGAGCGCGACGACGCGACCGCCAAAATCAATCTCGATCTTGTCTCCCGCTGCCTGGCCAAGTAGCCCGATACCCCGAAGGCTGGCCACTGACTGGTGGTCCTGGCCCGGGACGTAGTGCTCAAGGGTTACCAGTCGGCGCTCTTGCGGCCACCCGTCATCCACCGTGAAGGCGACGCGAGACCCGATCGTAACAATTTCGCCTGGAAGATCGTCGGCAAATACAATTTTGGCGAATTGCATTTTCTTGCGGATGGCAGCGATCAGCAGCTCATCGTCGCCTAAATGGTCGGCGAGCATGGTTTCCAGGATTGCAAAATCGCGCGGTGTGAGTCTCGGCAGCATGGCAGGGCTCATGATATGGACCTCTGTTGAAAACGGGGCAGCACAAGGGACCAGACCGACCTCATGACGGCCTGGCCCTATGCTCCGAACGTGAGCACTGCTTTCACTGCGTTATGGGCGTCCATATTACTGGCTCTGCTCGACCCGGACGACGGTCAAGGACAGCCGACGGCCGTCACGGGCGGTCCAGGGTATACTTTGTCCTTCGCGCAATCCGATGAGTGCAGCACCAATCGGGGTGAGCACGGATACTTTCCCCGACGAGATGTCCGCTTCGCCGGGGAACACCAACTGATAGGTGCGGTCAAAGCCATCGGTCGTGGTAAAGGAAACAACGGATCCCAGTCGCACGGCATCTTCCGGCAACTTGGACTGAGCCACGACGCGGGCGCGATCCAGTTCGTTCATGAGTTGGTCGGCTACATTGGCCATAGGGCCGGTGATACCGTTCGCCATGGTCATCAGTTTTCCATGATCCTCGACGCCCAGGATCAAACGCGGCAAGGCCGCCGATTTCATTACAGTTTGAGACATGATAGCACACGATCTCCGCCAGACATTGTGCCGACGGTCCAAAATTCTAGTGGATTGTGAAGGCGCCAAAGGCGCTGATCGTGCAAACGATGAGCGCACCTCCCGAAGCTCGGAAGGCGCGAATGGCCGAGCTTCGGGCTACAGTCCTATTACGGGCTGTCCCATGAGCATTTTCTGAAGTGTCAAACGCGCTCGGATCATCATGAGACCATTGCTAGCTCTTTGGGCAGGGAAGTCAAGCGAGCTCATCTGCATGCGACCGAGGGTCGCCCGTCACATGCGCTCCACCATATCAAACCCATAGATGGCACCGGGACGAGGAAACCGAACAGGCCAGTGATCTGGCAGTGGCTTTAAGCACCATGGGCACCGCACGGCAGCCCGTGGAATGGTTTCGGTACAATGACGACACGTGAAAGGACTGAGAGAATTTCGCACACCGGCCTCCGCTCGCGCTTGCGAGAAAGTAAAATGACAAGGACCATGAGGCCCGAGGCGGTGTGTTGGCGCTAACGCAATACACATTCCCCGCCCCGGGGGGCAGAGAGTGCGCCAATTGGCGTCCTGGTACAGGCGGTTTGGATCGATGTGCGAAGCATGGCTATTCACTTAGCATCGGAAGTTCTTTTTACAAGTCGTGGCGCCTTCGATGCGGCGCGACAAAAATGCCCAGTTGACTTAATTAAAATCAACGCTAGCTTTGCTGGGCTATGAACACTTGTCATTTTCCACCCATTTGTCGGTTTGTGCCCAGCGACCGGGATGCCTGACCCGGAAGCCGCGAAACACTTCGCGCTTCCGGGACAATATTCACGACAACTTTAATTCTTTGGTCGGCAGCAAGGCTGCCTGACGGAGGTTCGTGATGGCACTCGCAAGTGTTTCGTTCGAAATAGATTTCACAATCGATAGGACATCCAGATCGCGCAAGGCAGCCTTGGGCTCTCTGGCTCAACGCATTGGGTCGTGCAGACCCGACATCTCTCCACATGATATCAGCAACTGCCTTCTGGCGCGTGAGAAGCTGGGATCAACAGCCATCGGCTCGGGCGTTGCAGCGCCCCATACAATCTTCAAACAGAGCTGCACGCCCTTGGTCCAGGTCACCCAACTCAAATACGCTATCGACTTCGACGCAAGTGATGCCACTCCCGTGGATGTGTTGTTGTCTGTTGTGGGCAATCGCCACGATTTGCGCTGGCTGCACCTGGCTCTCCCCCGCTTTGCCAAACTGGCCGAGGCGCCCGAATTGGCCGCCCGGTTGCGCGCAGCCAAGTCTGCTTCCGCAGTCGAAGATATACTGGCAAGTGTGGGCATCTATTCGGAACGAACGCTGCCCAACAAGGCAGCATAGCACCATGATCATTCCCACATTTTGGAGACGATCTCAAACCGGAGAGCTGGCCCTGGCCGGCACATTGCTGCGACCAGGGGTGACATTCTCGCGGGTCCCAATTTTGGGATCTTTTCCCTAAAAGTTCGCTAGCAATTGCGAACCGATTGAAGGCTATCAAGATGGCAAAACGCAAGGGCGATCAGCAGCGCCTACAGCCCAAAAAGAAAAAGCAGAAACAATCCCTCGCTCCCGACTCGATCAGTGGTCTGATCTCTGGATCGTTCGCTCCGGAAGCTGGTAAGCGAAAAGGCAAGTAAGCATTGGGGGCAGAAAAACGCTGCCCCCATTCTTTGTGATGATGAGTACCAATATGCTGTCTCGCCGCCCGTTGCCTACTTCGGCAAACACCCACGCTTTATATGGCTCGGTCTGGCAGGCTGCCCTACCTTTGATGGTCTTGGCGCTGGGCCACACAATTTCCAACCTTGTGCGAACGCTTCCGGCGGTTTCTGCTGATCTGGTCGCTCAGGACCTATTGGTGTCCGCGGGCGATATCGCAGCAATGACCGGATTTTATCACCTGGCGTTTGCTGCCGGACAAATTCCGGTCGGGGTCGCACTTGACCGCTACAGCGTCAAAGCCGTCATCAGCACCCTCCTGGGCGTCATTGTCGTAGGGTCGGTTTTTGCTGCGCTCATTCAAGGTCCGGTGGGCTTTGTCATAACGCAGATCATTCTGGGCATCGGGTGTTGTGGCATGCTCCTGTGTCCCCTCACTTACGCCGCACGAACGACCGACCCGAGCCGGTTTGCCCTCTGGTCAGCCGTGATTTTGGCGATAGGCAACACCGGCATGATGATCTCGGCAAGCCCGATGGCCTGGCTCATCGAGCAGTACGGCTGGCGCCTGGCCTATGGTTTGCCCGCACTGTTTGCGCTGATCGTGCTCGTCACTGTGCAACTGACCATTCGGCCGGTGCGGCCTTCCCAAGAAGTGCCTGCCAGCGTGGGTTCGGAAATCAGGGAAGTGCTGAAGATTGGCATCTCGCCAGTGCTTCGCGGTGTAATCGTTCTCGCCTTTGTGTCTTTTGCGGTGATGATCGGCGTGCGCGGCATGTGGGGCGGCCCATGGTTGATGGAGGCCAAGGGTATGGCGAGGGTCTCAGCAGGCAATGTGTTGCTCGTTTTAACGCTCATGCTGATTGTCATGCCGATGGCTATTGGGCTCATCGAAAAGCGTTTTGGCCGACCTTACATGTTGCTCGCGATTGGCCATGTGCTTGCAGGAGTGGCCCTTGTCCTTCTCCCGACCGGGGCTGATAACGGATTTCTCGCGCGCGCAATGGGCATTGATGTTCTATCGGCACGTTTTGATATCACCTTGATCGTCGCATTCGGTGTCGTGATCTCGGTCCAGCCACTCCTGTTCGCGCTCGGACGCGCCTCCGTGGAACCCCGGCACGCCGGCAAGGCGCTTTCGGCGGTAAATTTGTCATTTTTTGTCGGAGCGGCAGCTATTCAGGCGGTGTCAGCTCCCGTGAACGCATCATTCGGTCTGGCGGGGATTTTTGTGTTTCTTGGCGTGCTCAGCATCTTGGGTGGCTGCGGGCTATGGTTCTTTCGCAACGTCGGAGCCCAAAATGTCCAATGACTTGTGCAGCAAAAAGATCATCATGCTGACAAGACCGTACGGCCAGGCATATGGCATGATCGAGTTGGTTCGTAAGCTTGGATGGCCAGCCTATAACGAACCGATTGTGGAAATCGAGCCAACTGCCGGACCAGCGGGGTGGTCACCCAATCTTGCAGCGATAGCGGTTACCTCGCCAAACGGGGCAAGATGTTTGGAGAGCGTCGCCGGTCTTGCCAGAACCATACCAGTCTTTGCTGTGGGCTCGGCGACAGCTGACGAACTTCGGTTGCGCGGCTTTTCCAACATCGACGTCAGCGATGGAACAGCACAAACTCTTATCCAACGACTTACAAAAAGAATGCCGCGCCATATTGGTGTCATCGCGCACGTAAGCGGCGAGCATATAGCCTGCGACATCGCCGCCGAGCTCTCTGCGCGCGGATACCGTTCCATCCGCGTTGTCGTGTATCGCGCCAATCTGCGACAAACTCTGACCGAAACCGGCCAGGTACTCTGTCGGACCAATCAAATTGGAGGCGTCATTTGCATGTCAAAGCGCATTGCCGCGCAACTCACAGTCCTATTGCGAAAACATCAACAGATGCAAATCCTTCAATCGGTCCCGGCGGTAGCCATGAGCCTGCCAATTGCCGATCAATTGCATCAAGATGGCTGGAGAAAGATCCGCGTTGCTTCCGAGCCGTCAATGGCTGCAACCTTGGACGCCCTGGCAATGAAAAACCGTGCGAAGAGCTGGCTGCGTGCCCCAAACTGACCGTGCGGCGAGCTTGGTCTCGGCCTTCCGGCGCTTGCCACAGAAATCCTAGCAGGGATCGAGACGACCTATGCGGAAGGGCAGCTTTCAGGATACGCCCAAGGCTGGACGAACGGCTGGAATGAAGGCGCTAAGCTGTCATAGCTAATCGCTTATCTCCCTCGAATTATGCTGGGGGTGTCCCCGCCTCGTTGAACACCCCCAGCAAAAAAGGATCATGGAAGCGACATGGGGGCAACGTCATTTGGAGAAAGCGGAGGTGTTGAACTAGGAACTAGGGAGCCGAGAACGGACTTGGGCGCGTTGGGCTATGCAAATAACGCTCAGGCATCAGCGGACCATCCCCAGCTAGTTAGCGGGAACAACGTCCTCATAGTCAGGCGCCGTGAACGGATGCCAATCCAGCACCCGGCGCTTAAAGGTGGAGGGCCAGTGGTAGCTGTTGACTCATTCCAGGGGCGGAGCGAGCATTTTTCGGAAATAGATTCGTTATGGTCTGGAGTTCGAAGTGCAAACACCCGAAGAAGAAGATTTCAACCACGTCGTTTATTGTGACAATGAGTTCAACCTGCGCAAAGATTTGCTTGTTGAGCTGTCGGATGCAGGCTGGACCAATGAGGTCATCATTCGCCATCGCGTTGAGTTTGACACCTACACGTTTCCCGAAGCCCATATCCGCGTGTTCCGGCACCCATCGCTCGACATGTCTATCCTTGTTTATGGTCCGCTTCTCGTTTTCGGCAGAGATCGCGAAAATAATGAAGACCTCATGTTCAAAGGGAAGAGCGCGGTTGCCGATGCCGTGGCATACATCCAAGACGCTGCTGCGCAAACTATCATCGATCGTGCGTCGGCAAGCGCAAAAGGTGCTTAAGCAAAAGCAACGGGATCAGATGTTCGTTTGAAAGGCAGATTTCGGCGACGGCATTGCTGGCCTGCAGCTTCAGGGCCTACTCTGTCTAGACCAGAGCGGGCTCGCGCCGCTCTAAAACGATTGCAATGACTGTCGTCATATACGCTTTTGCGCGCTCTGAATAACCAAAGTGGAGTCGGTTTCTGTCATCAGTCTAATGGAGTGATGGATAGGTGTTCAACTCGTGAGGGCGGCCCGACGGACCATCACACAGCATGTTGTGTCTACAATTATCCAACATGCTTTACGGCAGATTGGTAAGCGCTTTCTCGCTCCCCTATGCAGCGAGGCTTGACGCTTTTCTGAAGGCCCATGGCATGAGCTCTTCGATACGGCTTTTCGGATGGCCGTCAAGCAAGGCTCGCAGGGTATCGGC
>PBNW01000066.1 GCA_002723255.1 Pelagibacterium sp.
AAATGGCTCGACACTGGCGACCCACGCCGACCGCAAGCGGCTGTTTCTGGAGGCAGGGCATCTGATCGTCGATCTCGCCCGCCGCTATTACGAACAGAACGATGAAAGTGTGCTGCCGCGTTCGATCGTCACCAAAAAGGCTTTCCAGAACGCCATGGCGCTCGACATTGCCATGGGTGGCTCGACCAACACCGTGCTGCACATCCTGGCCGCTGCCTATGAAGGCGAGGTCGATTTCACCATGGACGACATCGACGCGTTGTCGCGCAAGGTGCCGGTGCTGTGCAAGGTGGCGCCCGCCAAGCAGGACGTTCACATGGAAGACGTCCACCGCGCCGGCGGTATCATGAGCATTCTGGGACAACTCGATCGCGCCAACCTTCTGCATCGGGAGTTGCCGACCGTCCACAGCGCAACCCTGGGTGATGCGCTGGATCGTTGGGACATTTCGCGGACCAATTCGGAAAGCGTGCGACAGTTCTTCATGGCGGCACCGGGCGGCGTGCGCACGACGCAGGCGTTCTCGACCGAAAACCGCTGGGCTGAACTCGATCTCGACCGCAAGGATGGCGTGATCCGCTCCACCGAGCATGCCTTTTCCAAGGATGGGGGCCTTGCCGTTCTCAAGGGCAATATCGCGCTCAATGGCTGCGTGGTCAAAACGGCTGGCGTTGACGAATCCATTCTCAAATTCACCGGCAAGGCTGTGGTTTTCGAAAGCCAGGACGACGCGGTCTCGGACATTTTGACCGGCAAGGTAAAGGAGGGCGACGTGGTCGTCATCCGCTACGAAGGCCCCAAGGGCGGGCCGGGCATGCAGGAAATGCTCTATCCGACCAGCTATCTGAAGTCCAAGGGGTTGGGGAAGGCCTGCGCCCTGGTGACCGACGGGCGGTTTTCCGGCGGCACCTCAGGGCTTTCCATCGGACACGCCTCGCCCGAAGCGGCGCAGGGCGGGGCCATCGGGCTGGTGGAAAACGGAGATACCATCGAGATCGATATCCCGAACCGCACGATCAACCTGCTGATTTCGGACGCCGATCTGGCCGCCCGCCGCGCGGCCATGGATGCCAAGGGTCCCGATGCGTGGAAGCCGGAAGCGCCGCGCAAGCGCAAGGTGACCACCGCGCTCAAGGCCTATGCGGCCTTTGCGGCAAGCGCCGATCTGGGTGCTGTCCGCATCCTTCCCGAATAGAGAGAATGCCGGCTCTGGGAGCCGGCATCTCCATTTCATATGCGGCACAGTGCTGCATATGAATTGGCCCCTTGCATAGCGGTGCAATTGGGCTAGGTTCGGCCCTACCCTCCCGTTCCTGCCAGGCGTGCTTCATGTCCAGTTCGACCGTCGGGCACCAGGATCGCCGTTTGTTTGCGATCGGCCTGGCGCTTGTCACCTATATTTTCTTCACGATCTGCGACACCTGCGCCAAATGGATGGCACTTTCGGGGATGCCGCCCACCCAGGTGGCGTTCGGGCGCTATTTCGTGCAGTTCGCCTTTATGGCCGGACTGCTGCTGCCGCAATTGGGTCTGGCCAGCTTCAAGACACGGCGTCCCGTGTTGCAAATCCTGCGCGGGTTCGGGCTTTTGGGCATGACGGCGTTCAATTTCTTTGCGCTGCTCTACCTGCCGCTGACCGTGACGTCCTCTATCATGTTCGGCATGCCATTGCTGATCACCGCCCTGTCGGTACCATTTCTGGGCGAACAGGTCGGCTGGCGGCGCTGGATGGCCATCCTCGTGGGGTTCGTGGGTATCGTCATCATCATCCAGCCGTGGGACGCGAGTTTCCATTGGGCGATTTTCCTGTCTCTTGGCAGCATCCTGTCGGCCGGGCTTTATTTCATTCTGACGCGCAAGCTGACGGAAACCGAAACCACGGCCAGCCTGCAACTTTATGCCGGTTTGGTTGGCACTGTTTGCCTGTTGCCGTTTGCGCTGGCCAATTGGACCTGGCCCGAAGGCCCGCTGACCTGGATCATCTTTCTGGGCGTTGGACTGGCCGCCATGACGGGTCATCAGATTTCGATCATCGCCCATCGCTACGCGCCGGCATCAATTCTCGCGCCGTTCGGTTATAGCCAGATCATCTGGATGACGCTCTCGAGCTGGCTGATCTTTCATCAGCCGCCCACGCTGTGGCTGTTTGTTGGCGGCCCCATCGTGATCGGGTCTGGGCTTTATATCTGGCTACGCGAGCGCCAACTGGCCAAGAAGGCCGTCCGCCCCGTCACGACGGCCGATGCCGATATCGCCGCTGAGAAAAAGGACGCAGAAGGCCATCCGGCCTGACCGAGCGATCGTCGTTTTTGGACAATCCTTCCCCATGTGGCAAATTTTTCTACCCAAAAGCTCTTGGCGAGACATTTTTTCGCATCTATAAGAAGTGCTCGTTTGGCGCAAACCTGCAAGGAGGCGTTGCATTGACCAGTATCACCGCACCCTCCCAGGGTTATGAACGCCACCGTTAGGTTGCCGGCCATGCCCCGCGTCCGCCGCCTCTAGAGGCCGTTGCGCATCTTCCTTCAAGTTCAAGCGACCGTCACACGGGCACCAGTCCGTCTGTCGTTCGTCCATACCATTTCCAGTTCATAGGACCGGCGCGCCTGCATGCTTGCGGCAACCGGTATCGGGACCATGACTCGCAAGAAACTCGATATTAAGGGAACGACTTATCGGTCCGTTCTCGGCTACACTTTCAGACATTGGCAACGCCAGCCCTGGCGCATCGCCGCGATTTTGGGCTTCATCACGCTGGCGACGCTGGCCGATGTGATGACGCCCTATTTCGCGGGCCGGCTTGTCGAGGCTATTGCCTCGGGTTCGGTGGGGAACGAAACCACGCTTGAGGCGGCATTTTCGGCCCTGGCTATTCTTGTCGCCCTTGGCGCAACGGCAGTCGTCCTGCGGTTCGGCGCGTTCCGCAACATCATTCGGCTAACGCTTTTCATGATGGCGGACGTGGTCAACGAGACCTTCCATCGCGTACAGCGCTTCTCGACCGACTGGCACGCCAATACCTTCGCCGGCTCCACCGTGCGCAAGATTACGCGCGGGATGTGGTCGCTCGATCTGTTGAACGACACGCTGCTTGTCGCTCTGTTTCCCTCGACGATCATGCTCGTGGGCACAACGGTGCTGCTGGCCTCGTTCTGGCCAATCATGGGGCTGGTAATCGGGCTTGGATCGCTGCTCTTTATCGCCGGAACCATAGGCATCACCGTCGCTTACGTCTCGCCGGCGGCTTCGCTTTCCAATGCCTGGGATACCAAGGTGGGCGGTGCCTTGTCCGATGCCATCGGCTGCAATGCCGTGGTCAAGGGCTTTGGCGCTGAAGCGCGCGAAGAAACCCGGTTGGGCGGCGTTGTCGCCAAATGGCAGAAGCGCACGCTGCGGACCTGGAACCGCTACAATCTCAACGGGGTCGCCCAGGATACTGCCCTGCTCATTCTGCGCGCCACCATCCTGGGAACCGGTGTCCTGCTCTGGCTGCAAGGCGTGGCAAATGCAGGCGACATCACCTTCGTTCTGACCTCGTTTTTCGTGCTTCAGGGGTATCTGCAGGACGTGGGGATGCATTTCCGCAACCTGCAGCGCTCGGTCAACGAGATGGAGGAGCTGGTCGAACTCGACGCGGCACCCTATGGCGTTGCCGACGTGGCCGGAGCCACGCCGATCCGTATTGGCGCCGGAGCCATCGATTTCGACAGGGTGACATTCCAGTATGGCGGACACGAATCCCCGCTCTACAAGGATTTTTCTGTGACGATCAAGTCAGGCGAGCGTGTCGGTCTCGTGGGGCATTCGGGCTCGGGCAAAACGACATTCGTCAAGCTCATCCAGCGCCTCTATGACATCAATGACGGCCAGATTCTGATCGATGGGCAGAACATTGCCGAGCATGAACAGGCCAGTCTTCGCAGCCAGATTGCCATCGTGCAGCAGGAGCCGATCCTGTTCCACAGGACACTGGCCGACAACATTGCCTATGCGCGTCCCGGTGCAACGCGCGCCGAAGTGATGGATGCGGCCAGAATGGCCAACGCCCATGACTTCATCGTCTCCCTGCCGAAAGGCTATGAGACCATGGTGGGTGAGCGCGGGGTGAAGCTCTCCGGCGGTGAACGTCAGCGGGTGGCCATTGCGCGGGCCTTTCTGGCCAACAACCCGATCCTGATCCTGGACGAAGCCACATCGAGCCTGGATTCGGAGAGCGAGTTGCTGATCCAGCAGGCCATCGAACGCCTGATGACCGGTCGCACGACGCTGGTCATCGCGCACCGTCTCTCGACAGTTCGCGCCCTCGACCGGATTCTTGTGTTCGACAAGGGCCGAATTGTCGAGGAAGGCGATCATATGGCGCTGATCCGCCGCGAAAGCGGCATCTATCGCCGGCTGTTCGAAAAACAGGCTCTGGAATTGACCAAGGGACTGGTCGCCTAAAATTGCCCGAACCGCTCGGCCTCCTCGTCAGGGCCGAGCGGCGAGCCCGCGCCAAGCGAGGACAGGTAGGCGTCGATGCTGGCCGATACGCCGTCGGACGCCGCGGCAAAGCCGTCCGTCACACCTCCGGCCAGGGCCAATTCAACCTGGTATCCCGCCCCCCGGTCGCACGCGACCCCGCTCAGGCTCTCGCTCGGGTCCTGGTAAGCAAAACTGCGGCAAAAGCCCTGATCGAGAGGATAAGAACCAAGGACCGTGAGTTGGCCGTTTTCCAGCGCCGTTGGCACACCGGCAGGCGCGGTTGCGATGATCGAGGCAATCTCGGCGGTGCTGGAAAACGGGCCGGGCGTCGCCCCCCGTCCCAGCAGATAACCGCCACCGACCCCTAGGGCCAACACGACGCATGCAGCGAGCGGCAGGGCGGCGCGGACCCAGTTGCGGGCCGGAAACGGCAGTACCGTGCTGCGCGACCCATCCCGGACGGCTTCGACCAGTTTTGTTGGCGGCGGGGCCGACAAGATATCGGCAAAAGCCATGCGTGCCGCGTTGGCGCTGGCAGAAAAAGCCTGCGCACGCTCGGCGAGCACCGGGTCGGCGGCAATCGCATCGGCGATGGCCCTGCTGGTGGCCGCGTCGAGTTCCCCGTCGATGTGAGCCATAAGCATTTCGTCGGTCACTTCCTTGGATTCGGTCATTGTCTTTCCGCCGTTCTGGTCGCCGAAATATCGGTTTGGCTGAGTTCATCGGCCAGTCGCAACCGAGCCCGTGCCAGCCGGCTCATCACCGTGCCCACAGGAATATCGAGCACGTCCGCCGTATCGCGGTAGCTCAGCCCCTCGACGCAAACCAGCGTCAGGACGCTCCGTTGTTCTTCGGGCAAGGCCGAGACCAGGCGCCAGGTGCGCGCAAGTTCGGACCGGCTTTCAACAAGCGCTCTGCCATCGTCGCCCAACCTGTCGTTTATGGGATCGGTGGTATCCTCGAGCGTTTCGCGCCGCCGTTTGCGGTAGACGTCGATCCACAGATTGTGGATGATCCGCATCATCCACGCATCGAGCCGCGTGCCGGGCGCAAATTTTTCCGGTGCCCGCAGCGCACGCTCGCAGGCAGCCTGGACAACATCGTCTGCATCGGCCGGGCCGCGCGTCAGAGACAACGCAAATGCCCGCAACCGTGGAAGCAAATCGACTATCTGATCACCGATATCGGGCGGCACCAATATCTCCCGTCGTCATGACACTGCGGCGCTAACGGTTCAGGGTCCGACTTATTCCACGCGGCGTTCACTTTTTTACGCGGGCATGAATAATTTTCCATACGCGACGTTATAACAGCATGTTCCGTTCCAGATGGTGAGGTCCGATGCCGGCCCGTCAAATTCTCAGTCTTGTTTTTGTTCTCCTGGCGCTGGCTTACGGCGCACTGGGCACCAGCCTCGCCTGGACAGGTCTGCCTCTGGTTTCGATGGCAATGGCGCAGGAAGAAGATGACGATGAGGACGACGAAGAGGACGATGAGGATGAAGACGACGATGAGGACGACGGCGGCCGTCGGAACAATGATCGCGACGACGATGATGATGAGGAAGAGGGCGAACGCGGCAATCGGGTGGTCCGCACCGTGTTTGTGCCCGCGCCACCCGCTTTTTTGCCCTCGCGTCCCCAGCCCTCCCCCGAATTGCTGATCACGCTGTCGGAAACGCTTACCGTCCGGCAGATCGAAAGTCTGGGCTTCAATGTTCTGGCGACTGAAACGATAGATCTTATCGGTCGCACTGTGGCTCGCTTGGCTCTGCCGGAAAACCTCCCGGTTTCCGAGGCCCGGCAACTCCTCGCCGAACTTTCCACGGACACGCGACCCGTCGAGAATACGCTCTATGCGCTTCAGGCCTTGCCCTGCACGCCCGAGGGGTGCGCATCGCTCGATATGATGGGCTGGAACCCCGGCAGGATGTGCGAAGCCAGCCCGCGTATCGGCATGATCGATACGCCTGTTGACGCCGCGCGCACCGGGCTTGAAGGAGGTCGGATCGAGACGTTCTCTGCACTGTCGTCCGACAGGCAACCCGCGCCGTCCGACCATGGCAGCGCGATTGCCGCGCTGATGGTCGGGCAGCCCGGCAGCGCCGCGCCGGGGCCGTTACCCAACGCAGAACTGATCGCGGCGGGCGCCTTTCATCGCGGGGAATTCGGCGCGATTTCCGCCGACGCGTTCGATATCGTTCGCGCCCTCGATACGCTGTCCCGGCGCGATCTTGACGTGCTCAACATGAGCCTGGCGGGTGAGGACAATGCGCTCGTTGCCGCCGCAATCGATGAGATGCTCGTCAGCGGCGTGCAGGTCGTGGCAGCGGTCGGAAATCGCGGCCCTGCCTCGCCACCCCAGTTTCCGGCAGCCCAGGAGGGCGTTGTCGCTGTAACGGCAGTCGATGCGGAGTACCGGATTTACCGTCAGGCGCTCCATGGTGAACATGTGGATTTTGCGGCGCCGGGCGTGGACGTTTGGGTCGCAGACCCAGAGGGCGGCAACCTGCGGTCAGGAACTTCTTTTGCGTCCCCGCTGGTTGCCGCTGCCCTGGCGCTTGGCGCATCTCCCGAGGACCTCTCCGCGGATGCCATTGATCTGGGAGAAACAGGCCGGGACCCGGTTTTTGGATACGGCCTGGTCCAGTTTCCCGGCTGTTGAGAGAGCATGATAACAAGAGCCCTCCCGAGCGTTCGCCGGGAGGGCTCTGTCAATGACTAGAGATCAATCCTCTTCGTCATCGTCATCGTCATCATCATCGTCATCATCATCATCATCGTCGTCGTCGTCGTCGTCGTCATCGTCATCGTCATCGTCACGATCATCGCGGTCGTCTCGGTCGTCTCGGTCGTCATCATCGTCATCGCGATCATCGTCGTCGTCGTCGTCGTCGCGATCGTCGTCGTCATCCCGCCAATCGTCGTCGTCGAAGTCAAAGCCGCGGTCTTCGCAGAGGTCCTCGGCGAAACCGATGCTGGTGCCCAAAAGGGCCCGGGCACGACCTTCGGTGGGATCACCGCTCAGGTCTTCGCAGGTGCTGCGAATATCAATAGGCGATTGCGCCTGGGTCGGCAGTGTCAGCAGTGAAACGCCGGCGAGCAGTGCAGTTGCAGTTATGAGGGCGCGGGTTTTCATCTCTACCTCCTTGGGTGTGGTTGGCCATCGGCCGTTTACAAAGGAGCTAACGGATGAAATCTGTTCCTATTCCCCGACGTCACATCCGGATGAGAACCATTGCCTCAAAAATTGCGATGAGGTGCAGCGTTGCACCGGTCACAACGAAGGCGTGCCAGAGCACGTTCTGGAAGGCGAGTTTTTCCCAAAGATGGAAAATGACACCCGCCGAATAGGCCACGCCACCTGCGACCAGGAGCCAAAGGGCCGTCGCCGGGAGAGCGGCTGCCAGTGCCTGGAAGGCCAGAATGCCGCTCCAGCCGATGGCGAGATAAAACGGGATGGCCAGCCTACCGAAATGTTGCGGCACCAAAAGCTTGAGAGCGATGCCGATCAGGGCCGTTGCCCAGACGAAGATCAACAGCTTGTCGGCTACCGCGACATCGCCCAGCGCAATCAGCAGTGGCGTATAGCTTCCTGCGATGAACAGGAAGATCGCCGCCTGATCTATGCGCGCGAGCCATGCCTTGATGGGTCCCATCGGGCAGAGATTGAAGGCCATCGACGCGCTGAGCAAGGCAACGAACGAGCCAACATAGATGGCCACGGCGGCAATTTCCGCGCCGGTCGCGTGAACCACCGCAAGGGTTATCAGTACTGTACCGGCAACAATTGCGACCAACAGGCCCACGCCGTGGACGATGCCGTCGGCAATCAGCTCGGCCAGCGTGAAGGCCCGCCTGTGTCTCAGGACGTATGCCCTGGCGTTGCGGCGCAAATTTGAGCCCATGCCTGCCACCTCCTGGTGCCTTTTCCAGCCTGCCATTTATCCTGGCAAGACTATTATAACGCCTGGTAAGGCAGAATGGTGAACCGGTCGGTGAGATTTTGCCGAAACGGAAGATGCGGGCGCTTGTGTCGCAGCCTGGGTTTCAGTGCATGCCCAGGGGGCGAATGGGATCACCCTCTTCCGATACCGGATCGGTGGCTTGTGGCAAGGCTGCAAAGCTGACGCAGTTGCGGCCGGCCTTTTTTGACTCGTAGAGCGCAATATCGGCCTGGGCGAACCACTGGATGGGCGAGCGCAATCGGGAATCGAATGGGGCAATGCCAAAACTGGCGGTGACGGATACGACCTTGCCCGAGTACCGAAAGCGCAGCCCACTGATTTCTTCACGAAGGCGTTCGGCACACTGGCTGGCCTCATAGGCCATCGTCTCGGGCAACAACATGCCGAATTCTTCGCCGCCCAGCCGGCCCAGCCGGTCGGTGGTCCGGAGGCATTCGGCGGCGCGGTTGGCGACCGATTTGAGCACCTCGTCGGCGATTTCGGCGCCGAAGGCCGTGTTTACCCGGTGAAATCCGTCGATATCGACGAAAATCAGCGTGGCCGGCCGGTCATAGCGCAGCGCCCGCGCGTATTCGCGGTCGACCTCGGCCCTGAAGCTCCTGCGCGTCAGGGCGCCAGTGAGATAGTCCGCTTCACCCGGTTGGTGCGATACAAGTTCGGACATGACCAAGTCGGCAAGGTGGCCAGCAAGCGCCATCTCCCGTTCACCGAACACACGCGCGTTGTTATCCATCACCTGGAGCGCACCAATGACATATCCATCGGCGGTTTGAAGGGGTGCGACAAGGCAGGAGCCGACAGGCGTTCCGCCGGGGCTGCATTCCAGACTGGAGCAACGGGGGTCGGTGGCCACATTTTCGATGGCCAGCGGCTGATCCAGCCCGATGCTCAGCGTCGCAAGAGACCGGTCGCGCTCGACGCGCCGGTAGCTCAGGCCCGTAGCCGCGAGGACGATTTCGGCATGCCGGTCCACGATGGAAATCGCCACCATCGGAGCGATGCTGATCCGCGCGAGTTCCAGAATGTGGTCCAGGGATTCGATCGGGGCGACCAAAGCGGCGGTCAGCCGATTGAGCGCCGCCAACCTTCCCTCTTCGCTCGTCGATACTTCCATAACCATGGGACGGTCCTCTTGCCCTCCGGGTCAACGTGAGACATTACCTCAAATTGTGCATTTTATGGTGTTTCACCGGGTTGGATGGTTACCCAATCCTCACTTTCGCGAATTCTAGCGCAGTGCGGAAAGCAGGGCGCTTGAAGCGTGACCATCGGCCAGAAGCCCGGCAGCGCGCTGGAAGGCGATAATGCCCTGTCGGGTTTTGGGGCCAACGACCCCATCGGGTGTGCCGACATTGTATCCGCGGCGGTTGAGGAGGCTTTGCAGTTCTTCGCGCTGTGATCGCGTCAGGCCCGTCTCATTGGCGGGAAACGAGCGGATGAAGGGACCGACGCCAAGGATGCGGTCGGCCAGATGGCCGACGGCGAGGGCATAATTGTCGGAATTGTTGTAGCGCTTGATGACGTCGAAATTGGCAAGCAACAGGAAAACCGGACCACTGCCGCCCGACGGCATGAAAATCCGTCCCATGTCTCCGGAGCGCGGAAAGTTTCGCCCGCCGGTGCGGCGGACACCCATGGCTTCCCATTGGCCAAGGGTCTGGCGCCCGATATCCCAGGCGCGGCCATAATCGAAACCGGAGGGGAGCTGGACTTCGTAGCCCCAGGTTTCGCCGCTCCGCCAGCCATGCGATTTGAGATAGTTGGCGGCCGACCCCAATGCATCGGGCACGGAGTTCCAGATGTCGCGCTTGCCGTTGCCATTGTAATCGACGGCGTAGGCCACAAAGCTCGACGGCATGAACTGGGTGTGCCCCATCGCCCCGGCCCATGACCCCACCATTTGCGGCGCGGCAACATGGCCCGCCTGCAGGATCTGCAGCGCGGTCAGCAATTCGCTCTTGAAAAAGTCGCGCCGGTAATTGCCATAGGTCAACGTTGCCAGCGCATGGATGACATTGTTGCCGCCCATATAGGATCCGTAGTTGGTTTCCATGCCCCAGATGGCAAGGATGATCTCGGACTGAATGCCATAGCGCTGCTCGGCTCCACCCAATGTCTGGGCCCACTCCCCGCGCATGCTCCGACCGTTGGACACGCGCGTGGACGATACTGCGTCGGCAACATACTGACCCGTCGTCTTGACCGTTTCGGGCTGGCTGCGCGTGAGGCTCATGATGCGGTCGGACGGCGTAAAGCCTGCAAAGGCCTGCTCGAATATGGCGCGGGAAACGCCACGCGAGGACGCTTCGGGCCAGACCGAGGCAACGAAATCGGAGACATTGGCAAAGGCCGGGCGCGGCAGAATGAGCGCTGCGCCAGCGCCCAACCCGAGCGCCATCGCACGACGGCGCGAAAGAACGGGCAAATCAGTCGTGGGGGCGGTGCTACGCATGGAGGGACCTTTTCCGCTTCCAATCGCCAGTTATCCTGTCACGCCTTTATGGCGAGACGCTGTCCGCCCCCAACGGACAGCATGGGATGACTTGGCGCTAACAAAACAAACTCAACGGCATAAAATCTGCCAGAAGGGACTTAAGGTCGTGTTAAGCACGTTGGCGCACGGCGCTCTGATGCTTAAACTCATGTTCACTCTATCGTGAGCGTCCGCATGTCCGACTTTCTATCCTGCGCCGATCTTGTCACCGATCTCTCCCAAATCGGGGTGCGTGCCAGCGATGTCGTTATGGTCCACGCCGCCATGAGCACCGTGGGGAATCTCATCAATGGACCCGATACACTGATCGATGCGCTCCTGAGGACGGTTGGACCCAGCGGCACCATCATGGCCTATACCGACTGGGATGCCCGCTACGAAGCGCTGCTCGATGAGACCGGTCGCGTGCCCGCCGGGTGGCGAGACAGGATTTCAGGGTTCGATCCGCAGCGCTCACGAGCCGTCCGGGACCATGGCGTGTTGCCCGAGTTTCTCAGAACCACCCCTGGCGCCCTGCGCAGCGACAATCCCGGAGCGTCGATGACGGCTATCGGGGCGCGGGCCGATTGGCTGGTTGCCGATCACGCGCTCGATTATGGCTACGGGCCAGGCTCGCCGCTGGCCAGGCTGGTTGAGGCCGGTGGCAAGGTGCTGATGGTCGGCGCGCCGCACGATACGATGACGCTGATCCATCACGCAGAACATCTGGCCGACATTCCCAACAAGCGGATCAAGCGCTGGGCGGTACCGTTTGCCGGCCCGGACGGAACGGTATGGCGGATGTGCGAAGAGTTCGACACCTCGGACGCCGTTGCCCCCCAACTCGATGGTATCGACTATTTTACCGCGATCGTGACATCCCATCTCGAAAAGGGACGCGGGCGGCAAGATAAGATCGGAGCAGCAGGAAGTTTGCTGGTCGATGCCAAACAAATGCTCGAGCACGCCGTGGCGTGGCTCGAGCGGAATGGTCAATAACGCCAGGCGCGTTCAGAGCGTCTTGGCCAGCGCTTCGAGTTGATCGGCGCATATGCCCCAACCCTCGTGGAATCCCATCTGCTCGTGTTGCTGCTTGTCTTGCAGCGTCCAGTGCTTGGCCCGGGCGATATACCGGGTCTTGCCGCCTTCATCGGCGAAGGTCAGCTCGCAGGTGAAGAACGCCTTGTCGGTCGGTTGCCATCCGGCGGTAAAGGCATCGGTGAAAACCAGTTTTTCGTTGGGAACGACTTCGAGATAGATGCCGGGATTGGGATATTCGTTGCCTTCGGGGTCGGCCATCGTGACCGTATTGGCACCACCCGGACGGACGTCGATCTCCACATTGGGCGTGGTCCAGGGCTTGGGCGCGAACCACTGCTTGATAAGGTCTGGCTCGGTCCAGCAACGATAGACCTTGTCGCGCGGCGCATCGATCAGGCGATCCAGCACGAGTTCCTTGTCGGTGTTGGGCGTGGCGGGCATTTGTCGTCTCCATTTGCAGCATTGATGCATACAGGACGTGTCAGTTTGGTCCGATCCGACAAAATCGGCAAATTTTTTGCCCAGCCGCCAGGCTGTGCATATTGACTCGGAAAGCGACCTTATATAACTAATTAGATATCAATCTATACGGTTATGAAATGACGGATTCCGAACGCCTCGACGCCACATTTATCGCCCTGGCCGACCCAACGCGGCGCGCCATTCTGGCGCGGCTGATCGAGGGTGAGGCAACGGTGATGGAACTGGCGGCGCCCTTCGATATGAGCCAGCCTGCCATTTCCAAGCACATAAAGATGCTGGAGCGAGCCGGGCTGGTATCGCGCAGCCGCGACGCGCAAAAGCGCCCGGTCAAGATCGAAGGCATTGCGCTCAAGGAAGCCACTGACTGGCTGGAGAATTATCGTCAGATCTGGGAAGCCAACTTTTCCCGGCTCGACACCCTGCTGGACGAGTTGAAGGCTCAACGCAAAAAGGAACGGAACTGATGAGCTTTTCCACTACCCTTACCGTTTCGACACCAAGCGATCTCGAAGTGGTCATCGAGCGCCTGTTCGATGCGCCGCCCGATCTGGTTTTCGATTGTTATACAAAGCCCGATCTCGTTCGGCGCTGGATGACCGGGATGGACGACTGGTCGCTTGCCACGTGCGAGATCGACCTGAGGCCTGGCGGTACGTATCGCTACGTCTGGTCGGGACCGGATGGGGCCAGCATGGGCCTCAAGGGAATTTTCCACGAGATCGAGCCCCCGGCCCGCCTTGTGACCACCGAGACGTTCGATGACGATTTCGGCATGGGAAAAATGCTGATCGAGTGCGCGTTTCAGGCCGAAAACGATCGCACGCGGCTCAAACAGACAATCACCTATGAATCCAAGGGCCAGCGCGATGCATCACTGGCAACCGGCATGACCGATGGCATGGGCATAAGCTTTGCTTCGCTCGACGCTCTGCTCGCCGACCTCACCGGCAAGTAGAACGAGAAAACGACGGGCTTAGAGCGTGTCCAGCAAAAGCATGTCCTCGACGCGATCGGGGATGGAAACGGTTTTGCGGTTCGGACACGCGACAAGACAAAGGTCTGGAGCCGAGGATTTGATTCAATCAAATCCTGGACGGCTCTAGCGCCGCCAGAAGGCTGGGCTGAACAGAACCAGAATGGCAAGGATTTCAAGGCGCCCAGCCAGCATTGCAAAGATCAGGGCCCATTTGGCCAGCGGCTCCAGCGAGGAAAAATTGCCCGCCGGGCCGATTATTTCACCGAGGCCGGGGCCGACATTGGTGAGGGCGGTAAGCGCTCCGGTGAAGGCTGTCAGGGTATCAAGGCCCGTAAAGCCGAGAACCAATGTGACGGCCAAAAGGAGCGCGAGGAACGCTGCGATGAAATGGTGCACCGATTTGATGGCCTGCCAGGGCACTTCGCGACCCTCGTAGCGCACCACGAATATGCCGTGGGGATAGATCAATTCCTTGAGCCCGTTGCGCAGCGACTGGTAAATTATGATGAGCCTGTAAGTCTTTATTCCACCGCTGGTCGAGCCGGCGGCCCCGCCCAGGAAGGTGGCGAGCAGAAAGACGGTGTTCACGAACGGCCCCCAGAGCGTGTAGTCGGTCGAAGCAAACCCGGTGGTTGTGACCACCGAGACGATATTGAACGCCGAATGGACCCCCAGTGACCTCAGGTCCGACGGCCAGTGGGCGAGTGCCGAAAGGAACACTGCAAAGCTCAAAACCGCCAGAATCGAGAGCAGCACTGGCACTTGTGCCTCAAAGGCTGCAGAAATCCGTCCGGTGGTGACCGCACGCAAAATCGCGATGAAGGGCATCGCGCCGCCAATCATGAAGACGATGCCGACGACGAGAACCGGAAGGCCAAAATGACCCATCGAGGAATCGTGGGTGGAATAGCCGCCGGTCGAGACCGTGGTCATGGCGTGGTTTACGGCATCGAAGCTGGACATGCCCGCCACCCAATAGGAAAGGGCGCAGGCGAGCGAAAGGGCGAGATAGAGCCCCACCATCGCCCATGAGAATTTTGTGAACCGCGCGAAGGGTGAATCGGCCTGTGTCGAGGATTCGAGCTTGTAGATCTGCATGCCGCCCACCCGCAGGAAGGGGAGGAGAAGCAGCCCCATCGCGATGATGCCCAGCCCGCCGAACCATTGCGTCATCGAGCGCCACAGCAGGAGGCCCGGAGGCATGTCGTCAAGGCCCGCAAGTATTGTCGATCCCGTGGTGGTTATTCCCGATGTGGCTTCAAAAACCGCATCGGTAAAGCTGATGGAGAGCCCGGAAAGGAAAAGCGGCAATGCGGCGACGATCGAGGTGGATGCCCAGATCATGTTGACGAGCAGAAAGCCGAATTTCAGGCTGAAGGGCGGAAGCTCACGCCTTGTGGCGAGCGCAAGGAACCCCGAAGGCACGCCGGCGGCGAGCGCGGAGATGAGGAAGGCTTGCCAATCGGGGTTGCCGACGGAGAGATCGGCCAGCATTGGCACAAGCATCATGCCGGCAAGAACGAGCGTGAAAAACGCGGTGACGTAAGCGGTTGCACCAAGCATGTCCCGGCCCCTCCAGCGTGGCGCGGGATCGTTTACGCCTATGGATGCCGGAAATCAACGCTTTGAAGTATGTCACACGCCCCGGGGAACGGCGCCCGTACCCATACGGTCGAGTACGGACACCGGATCGGAGCCGGGGAATTACCAACCGAAGACCAGGCCCAGACCTGTCTGGCCGCCCGACTGATTGACGTGGGCATCGGTCCCTTCACCGAACTGGAACAGGCCGTAGCTGTTGTTCCCGCCCTGCTGGTTGAGGGTGCCGTTGTGGTTGTTGCCTTCCTGATGGACGATGCCGAGGTTGCCGCCGCCGCCCTGGGTCAGACCGGCCATGTTGTTGACGCCATCCTGGGTGATCGAGCCGTTCTGGATGCCGTTGTAGAGGGCATAAATGCCGAGCCCGGCCTGCATCATCTGCTGCTGTTCGGCATTGGCGGGGTTCAAGTTGATCGACACCTGCCCGGCGTTGGCGGGGGCCGTGAATGCGCCCATTGCGATAATCAGTGCGAGGCCGGCGGCCTTTGCTGTGTTGGTGTTGCATCCCATGATCGTGCTCCTCTGGTTTTGCTGTGGCGGTGTTGCGCCTCCATGACCACGACTATGAATTGGGCGAGCTGAACCGACGTCGAAGGTCACGTTTATCTGGCGTTAAGGTTGCCTCGCCCCTCAAAGCGCCGTCATATTGGAACCCGTGCGGCGCGTTGCTTGTTGTTCGTGCGAGGGACAGCGCCAAGCCGGGACGCTCCTGCCATTTTCGCTTTACCAATTCGCTCCTCAACGGAGCCAAAAGGATTTGCCATGGACGACGACACCGAAACTCAAGACCGCTCGAGGAACCCGCTCGTTATCGCGCTGGGCGCTGCCGCCGTATTGGGCTGGGCGGCGTTCGTGATCTTGTGGTTTGCCTCATCGACAACGACGGGCGGCCTGCAAAACGAAGTCAACGCCCTGACGTCCGAGCGCGATCAGTTGGCAGCCGATGTCCAGACCATGGAAGAGTCGGGGACAACGCTCGAGGAACTCGAGGCCGAAATCAGCACGCTGACCGAGGAACGCAACCGGCTGACCGAAGACCGCGATACCATTGTCGCTGAACGCGACGAGGTACAGGCCGCCCTCGAGGGAGCCAACGCCGAACTTGAGACAGTCGCCGACGCACTGGCCGAGCGCGAGGGTCGCATCGAAGAATTGCAGGCCAATCTCGCCGAAGCCGAAAGTTCGTTTTCCGAAGTGCAGGACCGAATTGCCCAGAGCACGGCAGAGTTGGCCGATGTGGGCAGCCGGTTGCAGACGGCGCGCAGCGAGGAAGCCGAGCTGAGCGAAACCGCGGCCCAGTTGACTCAGGAAGCGGCCGACGCCACGCGCACGTCAGCGGAAATGGAAAGCGAAGTGCAGGCGGCGCGCGAAGCGCAGGCTGCCGCCCAGACCCAATTGTCCGAGCTGCGCGCCAGCCAGGCCGAATTCGAAGACCGGCGCGAAAGCCTCGAAACCGTGGTGGCCGAACTCGAAGGTCAGCAGACCGAACTGGAAAGCCAGGTTGCCGACGCGCGGGCCCAGCGCGAGGAGGTGCAGGCCCAACTCGAAACCTTGACGGCCACGCTGTCGGACCGCACCGACGAGCTTGAGGCTCTCGAAGCCGAGGTCGCGTCCCGTCAGGATGAAAGCGACGCGGCCGCGCAGGCCAGCATCAGCGGCATCGGGCCGGGACGGTTCGTGGCGCAGGGCGAGGGCACGAACAGCCTGACCTTCCTGTTCGGCAATGACGGATCATTTGCCGCCTGGGAAGGTGTCGTGCTCGATGCCGAAGCGACAGAGCCCGCGCTGAGCGGCACCTATGCGGCAAGCGAGGGCTCGTTGATCATCGAGGAGATCGATGGCGGCAGTTCGGTGCCCACACCGATCGAATGCGAGATCGTGGCCGGGGACAGCGGTCTGGCTGTCGAAGGAGACTGCGTCCTCTCGGGCCTGACGCTGCGCCAGGTCCAGTAGCGCTGCGATATACGCCAAAGAAAAGGGGCTCCCGTTTCGGAGCCCCTTTTTCGTCAGGCCCAATTGCCCTGCGGATCGAGGCAGGTGTGGACCACCCCGTCGACCTCGACGGTCAGGGCGATATCATATGCCGGCGCGTTGCCGACCGAGACGCGCCCCAGGCTGACAGGCCCGGCGTCATGTGCGGCAAAGCCGCCACCCTGATTGATTGTGGAGCTGTTGGCGCCGCCGACCGACTTTACCGAAAGACGGTAGGTGCCGTTGGTCGGTCCCTGGGCGTTATAGATGGCCTCGAGGGTCATGCCATTGCCGGCTGCGGTCGAAACCACCTCGCAGGGCACCGGGCGTGTTGCGCCGGTGACATCGTCGGTCGAGCGGGCATAGCTGGCCGTACCGACAGCGACAAGTGCGACGGCGGTGCCGAGAATGGAAAGCGAATAGGCTTTGCGGCGATCAATGGTCATCGGATGCGTCCTTCCTTGGCGCCGGGGGGCTAAAAGCCCTGCCCGGCTGGGGAAAATGGGTGAGCCATGCGCGACTGTCAGGGGCAGACCTGAACGAAGGCGGCGACATTGCCCGATCCGTTCTGATCGACCGCAGCAGTGCAGCCATCGCCGACCTGGACGCCGGCAGCCACGTTGCCATTGCCGTCCTGAGTAAGGACCGAGGTATGGTTGGACCCGAACTGGCCAACGCCGGCCTCATTGAAATTGCCGTTCTGCCAGGTTTCGGACTGGTTGTCCCAGCCGCTCTGGCCGCTGGCGGCGACATTGCCGTGGCCCGACTGATGATGGGTGCTCGAATTCCACCAGCCGTCCTGGAAAGCACCGATGGCGTTGCCCGTGCCCGACTGGGTGCCGCCGGCCGAATTGCCCCATCCGAACTGGTTGATGTAGATGTCGTTGGCCATGGCCGGAACGCTCACGGCGCCGAAGCTGGCAGCGAGGGTGGCTGCGATGATGATCTTTTTAAACATTGTTCCGTCTCCTGGTTGGGTTGGGCGGGTGTTGCGTACCGCCGGTTGCCTCTTGCAGGATCAGGTTTAGCTCTATCGGCCGGAACCGGCCGTGAACTCGATATTCAGAAAGCGTTCATCACGATTTTTTCCCGGTCCGAACCGTTTGCAGGGCCGGGTTGGTTATTCGGCCGGTTCCCAGTCGACCCAGTCGATGATGTGGCTTTCCCCGTCGGAGGTGTCGGCATTTTCTTCGGCAATGGTGCGGCCGCGAACGGAAATTCCGGCGGCGTGGACGGTTTCGGGATCGCCCGAAACGAGCGGATGCCACCAGGCCAGCCCCCTGCCCTCGGCGATGCGCCGATAGGCGCAGCTCTTGGGAATCCAGGCGATCTCGCGGACCTTTTCAGGGGTAAGCTTGATGCAGTCGGGAACCTTGGCCTGCCGGTTGGGATAGTCCGAACAGCCGCAGGTGTCTCCATCGAGCAGCTTGCAGCGCACATTGGCGGGGAAAATCTGGCCGCTGTCCTCGTCCTCGAGCTTGAGCAGGCAGCATTTGCCGCAGCCGTCGCACAGCGCCTCCCACTCCTCGGTGGTCATGGCTTCAAGCGGTTTTTCGTCCCAGAATGCCATTGTCGGCACCAACTCCACACTTTTAACCCCGTTGGCAAAACCACATAAAATTGTGATGACCCATTGGGGCTTAACGCCATACAATACCATCGGTTCGGGATCGAGCGCACCCGGACGGGCAAACAATTGAAGCCGAGCAGCAAAAAGGCCCAAGGTGCAGGACCCGTTTTACACAAAGCAGAAGCGTGCCAAAGGCAAGAACCGGCTGCTCGAGGCCGACGCATGGCTGGATTCGTTTCTCTACGACGGCATGCGCTCGACGGGACGAGTCTATACCAGGACTCAGGATTTTTTCTCGCTTTTTTCGGTGCGTGGGCTGCGGCGGATTTTCGTCGAGCTGGCATCGGACGCCTTGAGCTTTGGCGCCATGGGCTCTGTGCTGATGGTGGCGCTGGCGCTTTCGGCGATGGATGCAACCGCCTCGGGCGAGTTCAACCGGGCCGAGGACTATTCGGTGATCTTTCTGGACCGCTACGGCAACGAAATCGGGCGGCGCGGCATCCGGTCCGACGATTCGGTGGCGCTGGCGGAAATCCCCGACTTTTTGATCAAGGCGACGCTGGCGACCGAGGACAGGCGGTTTTACGAGCATTTCGGCATCGACGTATGGGGTACGACCCGGGCGCTGCTCTCCAATGCCGGGGGCGATTCGGGCCTGCAGGGTGGGTCCTCGATCACCCAGCAATTGGCCAAGCTCCTGTTTCTGACCAATGAGCGGACCTATGAGCGCAAGATCAAGGAGCTGTTTCTGGCCTTCTGGCTGGAAGCCAATTTCACCAAGGACGAAATCTTAAAGCTCTATCTCGACCGCGCCTATATGGGGGGCGGCAATGTCGGGGTGACGGCGGCGGCCGAGTTCTATTTCGGCAAGCCCATCCAGGATATCGATCTCGCCGAGGCCGCAATGCTGGCCGGGCTTTACAAGGCGCCGACCCGCTGGGCTCCTCACGTCGATATCGCTGCGGCGCGCGGGCGGGCCAATGTGGTCCTCACCAACATGGTCAATGGAGGCTATCTGACCGAGGGCCAGGTGACGGCAGCGCGGCGCCGGCCGGCTGAGCCGGTCGACCGTTCCGCCGAAGCCAATTCGCCCAACTACTTTCTCGACTGGGCGTTTCTGGAAACCAAGCGCCTTGTCGGCGACAGCCCCGAGGTCGGGTTCGTGGTGCGCACAACCATCGATCCCGACCTGCAGGTTCATGCCGAAGACGCCATTATCTCGGTCCTGCGCGAACAGGGCACCGCTTACAATGTGAGCCAGGGCGCCATGGTGGTCATGGAGCACAACGGCGCCGTGCGCGCCATGGTGGGCGGCACCGATTACGGACAGAGCCAGTTCAACCGGGCGGTGGCGCCCAACCGGCAGCCGGGATCGGCGTTCAAGCCATTCGTTTATGCCACCGCGTTCGAGATGCTCGGGCTCACGCCGCGCAGCCCGATCACCGATGCACCGATCTGTATCGGCAATTGGTGCCCGCAGAATTACGGGCGCTCGTTTCGTGGCGGGACGACGATCCGGGCTGCCATGGCCGCTTCGATCAACAGCGTTCCGGTTCGCCTTTCCACCCAGACCGGGCGTGAGCCGATTGCCGAAATGGCGCATCGTCTCGGCATCCGCAACGCGTTTCCGGTGACCCGTTCGCTGGCGCTGGGCGTGGCCTCGGTGAGCGCACTCGACATGGCTTCGGCCTATGCGGTGTTTGCCAATGGCGGCTATCGGGCGACCGGGTTCGGGGTCACGCGCATCACGACGTTGCGCGGCGAAGTGATCTATGAGGCCAATCCCGACGAGAACCGGGTGCGGCTCCTTGATGAGCAGATCGTTTTGTCGATGAACGACATTCTCAACGCCGTCAATTATGGCGGCACGGGCGGACGCGCGGTTGTCGAGGGTGTCCCGAGTGCGGGCAAGACCGGAACGACCAGTTCGTACCGCGATGCGTGGTATGTGGGATATACCGGCAATTACGTCGCCTCGGTCTGGTACGGAAACGACAATTACACGGCCATGAACAATCTGACCGGGGGCAGTCTTCCGGCCATGAGCTGGCAGAAATTCATGGCCTACGCACACACCAATATCGAAGTGAAGCCGGTTTTCGGGGTGGATATGGAGCCTCGGCCCTTCATCATCGCAGATTCGGCAAACGGGGAAGATGGCGAACAGGCGCCCGAGCGCGCGCCGACCCTGGCCCCGGCAGCGGCGATCAAGCTGCTTGATCTGTCGGAAAAAATGCGCCAGTCCCTTGCCGTTGGGGGGAGCGGGGCCATCGATCAGGCAACGGCTCCAGTCGCCGGCGCCAACGAAAGTCTGTGACGTCTTGGGTTTGATTTTCCGACTGCTGGTTGGCCTCGTGGTCGCCCTCTCGGTGGGGTTTGGGGCAAGCTATTACGCGCTGACCGACGGCAGGCTGTTTGCGGCGGTCCGGGTCGGCTCCTGGGCCGCGTGGCCCGATGTGGGACAACCCATGCCCAACCCCTACAGCCGGGCCTATCTGGCGCGGACGGGCCATCTTCAGCTTGGCTATGCCGAGGGCCTTCAATTTCGCGCCTACACGGACGATTCGGGCGATCCGCTGGACGCGCGGTGCCAGTACCTGGTGGCTGGGAAAGTGCCCGGTGCCAGTTTCTGGACGCTTGTGGCAACCGACCCGGACGGCGCCAATATCGCCGCTTCGCCCGAGCTTCCCGCGCTGCACAGCGAACGCGTGGCGCGATGGGGCGATGGTGGGCTCAATGCGACCATCGGGGTCGAAATGGGCCCGGGCAACTGGCTGGAAATCGAAGGAACGGGACCGTTCACGCTCGCTCTGACCCTTTATGACGCCGTGGTGTTTTCAGGCGCCAACACAACAATCGAAGCCATGCCGGCCATCGAAAAGGTGTCCTGCCAATGAGCCGGCTGTTGTTCTGGATATTGGGCGGGGTGGTTCTGGGCGGGCTTATCCATCTGGTTGTCATCCTCACCCTGCCCGACGCGGCCGTGCGCGATGTGTGGCATCGGCTGGAGGCTGTCGCGCCGCTTGAAACCTTTGTGGTTTTCGATGATCTGGCTCCCGGTGAACCCAACCCGATGGGGCTGGACCCCGAGCTGCTCTATGGTGTGTGCAGGCTGGAGCTGGGCGACGGGCCGGGCATCGTCAACGGAGATTTGCCGCTCGCGTTCTGGTCGGTCGCTGTGTTCAACGCCGATGGGCATGTGATCTATTCCACGACCAATCGTTCGGGTTCGGGTGATCTGCTGGACATGGGCCTGTTCAATCCCGCCCAGACGCGCCTTCTGGCCGAACAGCGCTTCGAGATCGACGAAGGACTTTTGATCGTTGAGGCGCAGGGCAACGACGTTGCAGTCGTCGTGCGGCTGGCGCCGCCCCATCAGGCCATGCGGGAGCGCTATCGTGACGCGCTCTCCCAACTGAGCTGCTCGATCATCCGTTAGAGCCGTTCAGGATTTGATTGACTCAAATCCTTGGCTCTAAGCCCTTGTTCTGTCGCGTGTCCGAACCGCAAAACCGTTTCCACTCTTGCTTCTCCCCGCCGCTTTGCGTCCCCCCTCGCTGCCCCGGCGCACGCCGGGGTCCATGTGCCTTTCCATTCGCTTGTAAGCATGGACAAGGCTGCTGGGTCCCGGATCAAGTCCGGGACAGCGATGGGTGTTGAGCCGCGCTTGCGGCTCCATCACCACCATTCACTCCACCCCCATCGTCATCCTCGGGCTCGACCCAGGGAGTGAGTGCCGTCCATAGGCAAATCGCTCCGGTGGAGCGATTTGAGGCGCGAACGCCCGGAGCGCTATGCGCGAGGGCAGCAACGCCCGAGGATGACGTGGGTGAAGGTGGAAACGCTGCGTAA
>PBNW01000067.1 GCA_002723255.1 Pelagibacterium sp.
AAGAGCGCCGGCGGTTTCCACACCGGTGGGGCCGCCGCCGATGACGACGAAGGTCATCAGGCGCCTGCGCAGTTCCGGGTTGTCGGTGGTCTCGGCGCGCTCGAAGGCCAGAAGGACCCGGCGACGGATGTTGAGGGCGTCATCGATTGATTTGAGCGCAGGGGCAAAGGGCTGCCATTCATCCTCCTTGCCGAAATAGGTGAAGGACGATCCCGTGGCCAGGATCAATTGGCTATAGGCGATTTCATCACCGCCCACCGCTTTTACGACGCGGCGCGCGGTATCGATGCCCTCGATCTCTTCCATGAGAATTTCGACGGAGCCGCCTTTTCCCGGCGAGAGCACGGCCCGGATGGGGACCGCGATTTCCGCGGGTGACAGAGCGGCGGTTGCCACCTGATAGAGCAAGGGCTGGAACAGATGGTGGTTGCGCCTGTCGATGATGGTGAAGGGGACACCGGCCCGGGCGAGAGTCTTGGCAGCGCTTAACCCGCCGAAACCGGCCCCGACGATGACAACACGGCCCTCACCCGCCATCAGCTCTTGCTCTCATCCTTGTGATAGATATCGTGTGCGCCACGTTCGGCGGCATCTTTCTGGCGCGTCGTGGCCTTTGACGATCTGATTGCGCCATAGGCGATGACTAGAGCGAGAATGACGGCGCCGCCCAAAACGGCAAAAAGCCAGGGGAAGGCTTCCATTTCGTTCTCCTTTCAATACTGCACATCAAAAGAGAACGTCTGCCGCCCGTGAGAGTTGCAAAAACAAAGGGCCAGTCGCTGGACTGGCCCTTCACGATCATATCAGGTGGAAAGCGCCTTACTTGCGCTGCAGCAGCGACCAACCGCCAACCACGGTCAAAGCGGCAAAGGCCATCTTGACGATATCCCATACGATGAAGGGCTGGACGGCCCCCTGGAAGGCGGAAAGCAGTGCATTGGACTGATCGATCCATGCGGCCTGACCAGCCATGGTCAACAGCCAGACAAAACCGATGACAAACATCACGACATTGCCGGCCAGCATGGCGGTAAAGCCGGTAAAGACGTTGCGCATCGCGCCACGATCGGCCAGCCAGCCGATGATGGCGGCCATAACAAGGAAGCCGATCAAAAAGCCGCCGGTCGGGCCAAACAGATAGGGCATGCCCGCAAAGGCGCCGGCAAAGACCGGAAGGCCCATGGCGCCCTGTGCGAGATAGAGGCCGACGGTGGCCGTCGCCATACGGAAGCCGAAGGCGCCGGCGATCATCGCGATGGCCATGGACTGGAGAGTGACAGGCACCGGCCAGACCGGCACGTTGACCTTGGCGGCCATGGTGATGAGCACAGAACCGATAAAGGCGACAGCGACCGCAGAAGCGACGCGCGCAGCCTGCGACTTGGGCTGATAAAGACCGAGAAGCGTGTTGGAAGTGGCAAAAGTCGTGGCCATAACTTGTCCCTTTGCGTTAAAGCCGAAGCAGAGACCATCGTTCTAACCACACATGGCACCGCGCGCAATGCCCGCAAGTTCCGCCTCCCCACCCTATGACCGCACGTTCGACCCCCGCACCGGTGAGGCGGTGGGCGTGGCGCCAGCTATCGTGCGGATCACAGCGCCCAATGCGAGCGCCTATACGTTTACGGGGACCAACAGTTTTCTGATCGGGGAGGATCAGATTGCCGTGCTCGATCCGGGGCCGAACGACGATGCCCATTTCGACGCGCTGATGAAGGCCATCGCCGGCCGCAAGGTGGTTGCGGTGATTGTGACCCACACCCATCGTTACCATAGCGGGCTGGCGCGGCGGCTGATGGCACAAACGGGTGCTCCGTTGTGGTCGAACGGGCCGCACAGGCTATCGCGGCCGCTCAAGCCGTTCGAGTTCAATCCGTTCGGCCGGTCGGGCGATTTCGCGCTCAAACCGGATAAGGTTCTGGGCGATGGAGAGATTGTCGAGATCGATGCGGTAAGGCTCCGCGTCGTTGCCACGCCGGGCCATTGCGCCAATCATCTCGCGTTTGCGGTCGAGGGTGGGGATGCGGTCCTGATGGGTGACCATGTGATGGGGTGGAACTCGACGGTGGTGGCGGCGCCTGACGGGGATCTGGGGGACTATCTGGCATCGCTGGACACTGTCATTGCCCTGCCCCAGACCCGCTATCTGCCGGGACATGGCGGCGAAATCGCCGATGGACGCGCATTTGCACACGCACTCAAGGCGCATCGGCTGATGCGCAACGGGCAGTTGCTCGAGGTGGTGCGGCGTGGGCCGACCACCCTTTCGGCGGCAGCACGGGAAATCTATCCCCAGCTTGCGGGCCGATTTGCGATGGCCGGCAAACGGACTTTGCTCTCGCACGCTGAATACCTTGCGGCGCGTGGGGAAATCGAGTTGCGGCGTACGCTATTGGGCATCAGGCTGCGCGTCGGGGGCCAGGTCTGACTCGGGCACGGGCGGTTCCTCGGGAACGGGTTGGGCCATATTATCCTGGATATAGGTTGAAACCCTGTCATCGAGCGCGAGAAGAAACGCCTCGATGGCGCGGCCATTGTCGCCGAGATCGTGATAGACCGGATCAAGCGAGGCGGCCCGCAAATCGATCAGCGACCCGATGGGATTGGGTGAGACGCGAAACGCAATCTCGTTTTCGAACCCCAGCAGGGAGCGGCGCAGCGCATTGAGCTGGCCGGTGCTGGTTTCGGTGGGAGGCGTTGCGGTCAGAATTTCCCAGCCATTGGCGCGCACCAGCGACTGGCCGAGCGAAAAGAGCTCCTGGGGCGGAATCTGATAGGCGCGGGTGATGAGATTTGGAAACGAGGCCAGAACCGTTTCCGGATCGATCCCGGATTCGTTGGGTTGGGCCTCGAGAAGTTGCGGTGGGGCGCCCAGGGCTGTCGTGACATCGGCTGTCGAGGGATAAAATTCGCTCAGGGCCAGAACGATGCCGGCCGGGGCCAGACACAAAAGGCCGAGCAGGAAGCCGACGCTGGCCGGGGCCCAGCCCCTGTCGCCGGTAAACCAGAGAACGACATAGGCGGCCATGCCGATCAGAAACGCCGCGCCGGCCGACACGGTGCCGATCAAAAGGCTGATTTCAAAGACATCGGCGGCAATCTGGCCGAAAAAATGCAGGCCGGTCGAAATCAGAATCAGGGCGGCAGAAAACAGCGCCAGCCGACGTGCCCAGATCGCCAGTTTCGAGGTGCGGACGAGGATGCGCATGGCGTTACGGGAAAAGCCGCGTGCGGGACCAGTCGGACTCGGGATCAGGGCGCGTGAACACCACCCGGTCGTGAAGCCGGAAGGCGCCGTCTTTCCAGAACTCGATCTGGAGCGGCATCACCCGGAAACCCGACCAATGGGCGGGGCGTCCGATTTCGCCATCGGCAAATTTTTCGGTCAGCGTCGCGACGCGCTCGACAAGCACATTGCGACTTTCCAGCGGTCGGGACTGATCGGATGCGTGTGCCCCGATGCGCGACTGGGCCGGGCGGGAGGCGAAATAGGCGTCGGCATCCGAGTGTGGCACCTGTTGGACCGGGCCGCGGACGCGAACCTGGCGGCGCAGGCTCTTCCAGTGAAACAGCAGAGCCGCCCTGGGATTTGCGAGCAGTTCGCGGCCCTTGGCCGATTCGAAATTGGTAAAAAAGACAAACCCCTGATGCGAATAGCCGTTGAGCAGCACCATGCGCAGGTCGGGCATGCCGGTTTCATCGACGCTTGCAAGCGCCATGGCGTTGGGATCGTTGGGCTCGGTCTCGCGGGCCTCTTCGAGCCAGTGAGGGAAGAGTTCGAGGGGGTCGATGGCGCCGTCATAGGCATCGTCGAACAGCAGATCAGTGAGCGAAGCCGTCACGGCAAAATCCATCCCGTCTGGACATTATGAGGGGCCGTGGCCATATAGAACGCAAAGCTGCGGTGCTTCAATGCCCGCAAATCGTGGATCGAAAGGACGTGGCGCTGCCGGATCACAAGCCGGAGCGCCCTTTCAAGGTGTAACAAAGCGAATGCGCGACCCCTATACAGTGCTCGGAGTGCCAAAGAGCGCCAGCGAAAAGGAGATCAAGAGCGCCTACCGCAAGCTGGCCAAGACTTTTCACCCGGATCAGAATCCGGACGACAAGGCGGCGCACGAAAAATTTGCCGAGGCGACGGCGGCCTACGACCTGCTGTCGGACAAGACCAAGCGGGCGCAATATGACCGTGGCGAGATCGATGCGGACGGCCATCCCAAATTTGGCGGGTTCGGCGGGTTCGATTCGTCGGGCATGCGCGGCGGGCGTCCTGGCGCCGGGGCCGGAGCGGGCGGGTTCAACGCCGAGGATATCTTAAAGGAATTCATGAGCGGGTTTGGCGGCACGCGACGCGGGCCGGGCGGCAATCCTTTCGGCGCGGGTGCTGGTGCCGGCGGCGCGAGCTGGGACCCGTTTACCGGCGCAACGACGGGTGCTTCGGGTTCGGCCAAGGGCGAAGACGTTGTGGTCAATCTGGCCGTGTCGCTGGAAGATGCCCATAAGGGCGGCTCGGTGCCGGTCACCCTGCCCTCGGGCAAGACGGTTTCGGTCAAACTCCCCTCCCCGCTCGAAGAGGGCCAGCAGGTGCGGCTGCGCGGCCAGGGCCGGCCTTCACCGCTGACCGGGCAGCCGGGCGATGCGCTGGTGACGATCAAGTTTGCCAGGCACAAGCAATTCCGCAAGGACGGGCACGATCTGCGGGTCGATGTGCCGATAACCCTTTATGAAGCGGTGCTGGGCGCCAAGGTGCGCGTGCCGACGCTCGATGGCGCGGTTGAACTCAATCTGCCGCCGGGGCCTGATACGGCCAAGGCGATGCGGCTCAAGGGCAAGGGGCTGTTCGGCAAGGGCGATCTCTACGTCAATCTGAGGATCGTCTTACCCAAGGTCGGCGACCCCGATCTCGAGAGCCTGATGCGGTTCTGGAAGGACCAGAAACCCTATAAGGTTCGCGATTAGTCGCGATACAGGCTGATGGCGGCAATGCTGTCCGCCTTTGCGTTTTTGAAATCGAGAAAGAGTGCGAAGCCGACGGATTTTCCGGCCCGGACGATGGTGCCATTGACCGCACCGACCCGTCCGTGGGTGATGGCATGGGTTATCGTGAGGGCTTCGGGAGTGGCGCCGAGGTCGGCGATTGCCGCGAGCACGGCTTCGACGCCCTTTGCCTCCCGGCCATCGGGAAATGTCGCGACACAATCGCCGGAGAGCGCTTGCGTCAGCATCTGGGAGTCTGAAGTCAGCACCGCGACCGCGACTTTTTCGGCAAAGGCGTTCTTGGGCGAGTTGCCACACTCGCCACTCAAGGTGATTTTGGTTTCCATTGCGGGTTCCCCTATCGGTTGCGGGGCGCGGTGGCGCGTTCGAGACGGTCGTTGATCGCTTCGCCCAGGCCGGTATGAGGAATGGGCGCGACGGCAATCGATTTTGCCCCGGATGCATCGAGCCGGGCAAGATGGGAGAAGAGGTTTTGCGCCGCTTCGCGCAGATCGGCCGATTCCGAAAGATTGAGGACCGGACCGTCATGGGCAGGAGCCGGGCCGAAAACGAGGTAGGCCTCGCCGGGCTCGGGCGCTGTGACTTCGAGGCGGAGGGCGGCGTTGGGAGCATAGTGGCTTTTGAGCATGCCCGGCGCGGTGATTGCGGCATTTGGGGCGGCGAGCGCAATGGGATGACCGAGAAGGGCCTCGACATCCTCGCGCGCAAGGGCACCGGCGCGAAGCTGGGTGACCGTATCGCCAACAATGGCAATGATCGTGGATTCCAGGCCGTTTTGACAGGAGCCGCCGTCGAGAACCGGAACCGCTCCGGAAAAGGCCGCGCGGACGTGGCTTGCCGTTGTGGGCGAGAGTTTGCCCGAGGGATTGGCCGAGGGGGCGGCGACGGGGCGGCCAAGGGTGGCGATCAAGTCGCGGGCCATGGGATGGGCAGGAACGCGCAGGCCGACGGTATCGAGACCGGCGGTGACGAGGTCGGAAAGGCCCGCGTCGGGCTTGAGGGGAACGACCAGCGTTAAAGGGCCGGGCCAGAAGGCGTCGGCGAGACGGCGGGCGAGTGGGGAAAAGTTCCCGAAACGCTCGGCCATCTCCATATCGGCGCAATGGGAAATGAGCGGATTGAAACGCGGGCGGCCCTTGGTTTCGTAGATCTTGAGGACAGCACCGGAATTGGTGGCGTCGGCGCCCAGGCCATAGACCGTTTCCGTCGCGAAGGCGCAAAGGTCCCCCCGTTGCAGCAGGGCTGCGGCATCGGCAACTGTCTGGGGATCGGCGGGCGCTGAGTTCATCGAGGTTGTTTGACAAGCGCCCGGTGCCGCGTCAAGAAGAGGCAACAGCCGAGGCATAGATCCCGACGAAATGACCACCCTTCTGATCAGCCAGACAAACGGGTCCGCGCACGCGACGCCGAGCGGCCATGCCGAGCGGCAGGAGCGGATCGAAGCGGCGGCCAGGGCGCTCGACCATCCCCGGTTTGGAGCCCTGATGCGCGAGATGGCTGCCCCGGGCGATCTCGAATTGGCCGAGTTGGTCCACAGCCCAAAGGTCATGGACACGATCCGGGCCATCCGGCCGGCCGAAGGGATCGGGCAGATCGATCCGGACACTTTCGTCTCCGCGCGGAGCCTTGAGGCATCGGCGACGGCATTGGGCGGGGTGTTGCGAGGCATTGAAGCGGTTATTCTGGGCGAGGCGCATAACGCATTCATTCTGGCGCGACCGCCCGGACATCATGCCGAGCGCGACCGGTCCATGGGGTTCTGCCTGGTCAACACCATCGCCATCGCGGCGCGACAGGCGCAGCGGCTTTATGGAGCCGAGCGCGTGGCGATCATCGATTTCGACGTGCATCACGGCAATGGCACTCAAGACATTTTTGCCGACGACCCCTCGGTCTTTTACGCCTCCTCCCACCAGATGCCGCTGTATCCGGGAACGGGAGCGCCCCATGAGAGAGGTGTCGGCAACATCGTCAATGCAGCGCTTGAAGCGGGAAGCGGCGGTCAGGAGATGCGGGCGGCGTATAAAGAGCAGATATTGCCGGCGCTCGACAATTTTGCGCCGGACCTGATTCTGGTTTCGGCGGGCTTTGACGCGGAGCGGCGCGATCCGCTTGCGCAGCTCGAATGGGTGGGTGCCGATTACGCGTGGCTCACGGGAAAGTTGATGGACATTGCCGAGAAGCGCTGCTCAAACCGTTTGGTCTCGATGCTCGAAGGCGGCTACGATCTTGGCGGGCTTGCCTCGGGGGTGTCGGCGCATGTAGGCATGCTGCTGACCGGCGAAGCCGGACCCGATTATGACGATTAAAGACGAAGGGGCAGTAATGACCGAGATCGCCGAAATGAGCTTTGAAGCGGCGCTGGACGAACTTGAAAAGATCGTCGCGCAGCTCGAAGGCGGCAAGGCGCCCCTGCAGGAATCGATTGCGATCTATGAGCGCGGCGAAGCGCTCAAGCGCCATTGCGAAGCCCTGCTCAAGCAGGCAGAGGCGCGGATCGAAAAGATCACGCTGGCCAAGGACGGCACGCCCACAGGCGTCGAGCCGCTGGATCAATAGGTCAGGAATTTCGCCGTGCTGGGAAAAGTGCGCATCGTTTTGTGGGCCCTTGTGGCGCTTGCGGCGGTTTCGGCCACTGTCATCTATTTCACAAAGCCCATTCAGCCCTCCGGTGCGATGTTTGGCGGGCCGTTCGAGATGGTTGCGACATCGACGGGTGAAACCTTCACCGAAGACGATCTGCTCGGCACGCCGACGCTGATGTTTTTCGGGTACACTTTTTGCCCGGACGTTTGCCCCACAACGCTTGCCGAAGCGACTGGGTGGAAACAGACGCTGGGGCTCGAGGATGACGAGTTGCGGATCATTTTCGTTTCGGTGGACCCCGAGCGCGATCCCATCGAGCATACGCGCGAATATCTGTCCAATTTCGGACCCGACGTGATGGGCCTGGTGGGCAACGAAAGCCAGACCGAGCAGATCAAGCGCTCTTATGGGGTGTTTTCCGAAAAGGTGGAGGCCGAAGGCTCGACCGACTATCTGGTCAATCATACAGCGTCGGTGTTCATGATCGATGCGGAAGGCGATTTTTTCGGTACGATCGCCTGGGGCGAGGACAGCCAGACAGCGCTCGACAAGGTGAGGCGCCTCACGGCGTCATGAGCCGGATAAGGCTCGACATCGCGCTCGAACAGCGCGGGCTTGCTCAATCGAGAGCAAGAGCGCGTGACGCCATTCTGCGTGGCACAGTGAGCGTCAACGGCGTTCTGGCCAGCAAGCCGAGCCAGCTTGTGGGTGAGGGCGACGCGGTCGCGCTGAACGATCCTGCATCACACTATGTTTCGCGCGCGGCGCTCAAGCTGGCCGAGGGACTGGAGAAAAGCGGCTTCGATCCCGAAGGCAAAATCTGTCTCGATCTGGGGGCTTCGACGGGCGGGTTCAGCCAGGTGCTGGCCGAGCGTGGCGCGCAGAAAATCTATGCTGTCGATGTCGGGCATGGACAGTTGCATAGCGATGTTGCCGGGCTCTCCAATCTGGTGTCGCTCGAAGGGCTAAATGCCCGCGACGTTACGGCGGAGATGATCGCCGAGCCGATCGATTTCCTGGTGTCCGATGTGAGCTTTGTGTCGCTGATCAAGATCATCGATGCGCCATCGGCGCTGTGTGCGCCGGGTGCGAAGGCTCTTTTGCTGATCAAACCGCAATTCGAGGTGGGACGCGATCATGTCGGCAAGGGGGGGATCGTGGTGCCCGGGCCGCATGTGGACATGGCCATAGAGGCCGTGCTTGCCCATATGGACGGGCTGGGCTGGCAGCGGGCGGGACTGTGGCCATCGCCGATCAAAGGCGGTGACGGGAATGGTGAATTCCTGGCCGGGTTTCGTCGGCGCTGAGCGCTGGTTTAGCCGGGGCGGTGCGGACGGGAGCGCCTGAAGGTGCGGGCGATGGTGCCCGCGGTGCGCGCCTCGAGAAGGGTGAGTGCCTGATCGAACCCCTTCCAGCGGCGGCGCAGGCGGCGAACCGAGCGCAGGGCAAATTTGGAGCTGCCGATCAGCAGGAAGAGGGCAAGGGCCATCATTGGCACGCCGACCGGGATCGGGGTTGGCGCCAGAATGGCTCCGGCAATCAGGAGAACAAGCGCGAGGGGAATCGTGACGATCCTCCACATACAAGCTGTCTCCCGATCCTGAGCACTCGGGCCATCCTTAGCCGCTATCGGCCACAGATTGATGACGGCGGCCAGCACCGCCGCAAGCAACGCCCTCTAATCGGAAATGGTGATGCCGAAGGCTTCGAGCCCGACATAGCGGCGAGAGCGCGAGGACATGGGCTTGATGGCGGAGATTCCGAGATCGCGCAAAATCTGGGCGCCGAGGCCGACTTCGCGCCACTCTGCATCGCGATCTCGAGCCGAGCCATGGTCTTCGCGTTCGGCTTCAGCCGCCGCCCTGTCATAGGCAACACCGGCATTACCCTCGCGCAGATAGACCAGCACGCCGCCGGTTTCGGCCAGGGCAGCGATCGATGCGTTGAGTTTTTCCGCGCTACCGAAAACGTCGGTGACGATATCCTCGCGCTGAAGGCGGACGTTGACGGGCACCCCCTGCCCCACGTCGCCGAACACCAGCGCAAGGTGTTGGACGCGGTCGAATGGGGTCGAATAGGCGTAGGCGATGGCGCGGCCGGCGGCGGTGTCGATCTCGAAGGTGGCGACGCGCTCGACGAGCTTTTCGCGGCGCTGGCGATAAGCAATGAGATCGGCGACCGAGATCAGCGGCAAATCGTGGGCCGCGGCAAAATCGGCGACCTGCTGGCCGCGGGTGACGGTGCCGTCGTCATTGACCAGCTCACAGATCACTCCGACATCGGGCAGATCGGCAAGCCTGCAAAGATCGACTGCCGCCTCGGTGTGGCCCGAGCGCATGAGGACGCCGCCGCGCCGGGCGATGAGCGGGAAGATGTGGCCGGGGCGGGAAAAATCCTCGGCAGCCACATTGCCATTGGTCAGCGCGCGCACGGTGGCCGTGCGGTCCTCGGCGGAAATGCCGGTGGTGGTGCCGTGCTTGAAATCGATGGTGACGGTGAAGGCCGTCGTATGGGCGGAGTCGTTTGAGGCGACCATCGGATCGAGGCGCAGTTTCTGGGCGCGCTCACCGGTGATCGGCGCGCACACGATGCCGGAGGTGTGGCGGACGATGAAGGCCATCTGCTCGGGCGTGATGGTGGACGCGGCAGCTATGATGTCGCCCTCGCCTTCCCGATCGTGGTCGTCGATCACAACGACCATCTGGCCACGCTTCATGGCCTCCAGCGCGGCCTCGACGCGTGTGTCGGATTCAGAGATCATTACAGATCGTTCCTTCCAAAGCCGATGCCGCCTTCGCGGCCGGTCTGGCCACGGTGGCGCAGCATGTGGTCGGCAAGGACACAGGCCATCATCGCTTCGCCGATGGGCACGGCGCGGATGCCCACGCAGGGGTCATGGCGGCCCTTGGTGATAATGTCGGCATCCTCGTTTTCCGTGGTCACGGTCTGGCGGGGGGTGAGGATAGAACTTGTGGGTTTGACCGCAAAGCGCGCGACAATGGGATCACCATTGGAGATGCCGCCGAGGATGCCGCCGGCCTTGTTGGACAGGAATTTTGGCAGCGGGCGGTCCGAGCGCATCTGGTCGGCGTTTTCCTCGCCGGTCAATTCGGCGGCGTGCATGCCCTCACCGATCTCGACACCCTTGACGGCGTTGATCGACATGAAGGCCGAAGCGATGTCGGCGGACAGTTTGCCATAGATCGGAGCGCCCCAGCCGGCGGGCACGCCTTCGGCGACCACTTCGACAATGGCCCCGGCGGACGAGCCGGCCTTGCGGATGCCGTCGAGATATGCGGCCCAGGTTTCGGCGGCTTTGGGGTCGGCGCAGAAGAAGGGGTTCTGGTCGATCTGTTCCCAATCGAAATTGGCGTAATCGATCTTGTGGGGTCCGATCTGGACCAGCGAGGCGCGGATGGTGACGTTGGGGATTACCAGTTTGGCGACAGCGCCGGCGGCGACGCGGGCGGCGGTCTCGCGGGCCGAGGAGCGGCCACCGCCACGATAATCACGAATGCCGTATTTCTGGAAATAGGTGTAATCGGCGTGGCCGGGGCGGAACTTGTCGCGGATTTCCGAATAGTCCTTGGAGCGCTGATCGGTGTTTTCGATCATCAGCGAAATCGGCGTGCCGGTGGTACGAAGGCCATCGGTGCGCTCGTCCTCGAAGACACCGGAGAGGATTTTGACCTCGTCGGCCTCGCGGCGCTGGGTGGTGTAGCGCGACTGGCCGGGCTTGCGGCGATCGAGATCGCGCTGGATCATTTCGGCGGAAATGGGAAGGTCGGGCGGCACACCATCGACGACGACCCCGAGCGCGGGGCCATGACTCTCACCCCAGGTGGTGAAGCGGAAGAGGTGGCCGAAGGAATTGTCGCTCATGGGAAGTGCCCCGGAAATGTTGGAGGTGTTCTAGGCAGCGGCGAGGACGTGGTCAATCGTTCGATGGGATTAGCGAGCGCGAGCCTTTGCGCTAGCGCGCGTGGCGGGGCGAGCGGATTTCGCCGCGCATGGTGCCGATGGCCAGTTCGAAATTGTCGGCGATGCGGCGGGCCCGGATCATGAATTCGTGGGTGATCTCGGGGGTAAAGATTTCGGCGGCGGTCTGCTCGAAAAGAGCAAGCCAGCGGTCGAAATGTTCAGCCTCGATGGGCAGGCGCAAATGTGGATTGAGCGGGCGACCGGAATAGCGACCGGTGCGCAGCATGATCGAAGACCAGAAATCGGTGATCTGGGCGATGTGCTCGTCCCAGTCGTGGACGGCGCGATCAAAGATCGGGCCGAGGATGTCATCCTCGCGGGCGCGGGCGTAAAAGATCGCAACCAGCCTGGCGATGTCGGGATCGGTGATGTCGGGGTGCGCCGGACCCGGGCGGGTCAGCGGGTTGTCATCGGCCGTCAAGATTTTCTCACCACGTCTTTTTCGCTGCGTGCAGGGTCATCCGGCCGGCGGCGAAATGGGCGATGACGCCCTGGGGCGGGGCCCAGTTGAGGACTTCGCCACGGGTTACGCCTTCGACCAGATGGCGCAGGACACGCAGTACGCCGCCATGGGCGACGATGATCGAGTGATGGGTCAGACCCTGGGCAAAATCGAGCAGGCGGTCGGCGAGATCCTGATAGTTCTCGCCGCCTTCAGGGCGGAAATTCCAATATGTGGCGTCGCGCTGGCCGGGAGCCAGAGCCTCGCGCTCGCGGGCGATTTCCTCGTGCAGCAGGCCCTCGAATTTGCCGAAGGAGATTTCGATCAGCCGCTCGTCGTAAATGACATCGGGGAGCGGAATGTCGAAGGCGGCGCGCATGCGCTCCATGGTTTCGCTGGCCCGGCTCAGGGGCGAGGCGTACCATTTGAATTTGGCCGGATCGCTGCCGGCTTCCTCAAGCAGGAAACGCAACAGCGGACCGTTGGAATCGGCCTGGCGCCGGCCGGTTTCGTTCAATGGAATATCGCGGCTGCCCTGATAGCGGCGCTCGCGGTTCCAATCGGTTTCGCCGTGGCGCGCGAAGTAGAAATCGGGCCAGGTGACCTGGTGCATGGACGAATCAATCATTGACAGATTTGAGGAGCGCGCAAGCTAGCGCGCTCCTGTGACGTTTTGTTTGGCCGGCTATTCGGCGGGCGCATCCTGGGGCATGGCTTTCATGCCGATGATGTTGTAGCCGGAATCGACGTAATGAATTTCGCCGGTGACCCCGCTCGAGAGATCCGAGAGCAGATAGAGCGCCGAATTGCCGACTTCGTCGATGGTGACGTTCTTGCGCAGGGGCGCGTTTTCCTCGTTCCATTTGAGCATTTCGCGCAAATCGGCAATTCCCGAGGCCGCAAGGGTCTTGATCGGGCCGGCGGAAATGGCGTTGACCCGGATATTCTGCGGGCCGAGATCGGAAGCGAGATAACGCACCGAGGCCTCGAGCGCAGCCTTGGCGACACCCATGACGTTGTAGTTCGGCAAGACCTTTTCGGCGCCGTAATAGGTGAGGGTCAGGATGGCGCCGCCATCGTCCATCAATGCTTCGGCGCGCTTGGCCAATGCCGTGAGCGAGAACACCGAGATGTTCATGGTCAAAGCGAAATTGCCCGGTGTGGTATCGACATAACGCCCGTCAAGCTCTTCCTTGTTGGAGAAACCGATGGCGTGGACGAGAAAATCGAGCTTGCCCCATTTGGACTTGAGCACGTTGAACACGGCGTCCATGGCGTCTGGATCGGTCACATCGCATGGCAGGACCAGATCCGAGCCGAACTCGGCTGCGATCGGTTCGACGCGGCGATGGAGCGCCTCGCCCTGATAGGTGAAGGCCATTTCCGCGCCCTGCGCGTGCAGCGCCTTGGCAATGCCGTAGGCGATAGAGCGGTTGTTGGCGACGCCCATAATGAGCCCGCGCTTGCCTTCCATCAAACCAGCCATGGTGTTCTCCGATGATCGTTTCGTTGCCGGTGGTTTTGGCACAGGGGATGGGAACGGGCAAGGTGGGAAGCGGTGTGGCGTGGTAGCGAATCCCCTGCCCGCCATGCGATAGTTGACCCAAATGCCTGCAGAAAGACTTTTAGAGATGACCCTTTCCAAAGACCAGATCGTTCCGGCCCTTGTCCAGCTTCTCGGGGAAAGCAGCGTTGTTTCCGAGGCCGGCGATATGGCGGGCTATGTTTCCGAGCCGCGCCGACGGTTTCACAAGCAGGCACAGGCCGTGGTGCTGCCGCGGACGGTGGCCGAGGTGCAGGCGGTGATGGAATGGGCCAATGAGGTGGGCGTGCATATCGTCCCGCAGGCCGGAAACACCGGGCTGGTCGGAGGGCAGGTTCCGCTGTTCGGCGACGAGGTCATTGTCTCGATTTCCAAGCTCAAGGGCGTACGGAACGTCGATGCGGCGGCCGGGCACATGACGCTCGATGCGGGCACGACGCTGCAGGAGGCCCATGAGATTGCCGAGGGCGCAGGGATGATGTTTCCGCTCTATATCGCCTCACAAGGTTCGGCGCGGATCGGGGGCGTTCTGGGGTCGAACGCGGGGGGCGTGCAGGTTCTTTCCTATGGCAACGCACGCGAGCTGTGTATCGGGGTCGAGGCCGTGATGGCGGATGGGTCGATCTACAAAGGGCTCAGTGCGCTACGCAAGGACAATACGGGCTATGATCTCAAAGACCTTCTGGTGGGTTCGGAAGGCACGCTGGGGATCATCACGGCGGCGACGCTGAGGCTTTTTCCCAAGCCCGATGCTCACGAGACCGCGTTACTAAACGTGGCAAGCCCCAAGGCGGCGCTGGAGCTGTTCACGCTGCTGCGGGCGCGGGCCGGCAATACGCTGACGGCGTTCGAATTGATGCCGCGCATCGGCATCGATTTTCAACTCAAGCACAAGATGATCGCGCAGGACCCCACAGCCGAAATGTCGGACTGGTATGTGCTGGTGGA
>PBNW01000068.1 GCA_002723255.1 Pelagibacterium sp.
CCCGCGTGAACACGATGTCAGGGGCGGTGCATGGGCCATGTTGGGCTGGCTTGCCGCCTTTGTTGCCGCCGTCGCCATTGCTGGCTATTTCGCGGCGCTGCTGGTGTTCTTTGTGGTCTTCCTTAGGACGATGGCCAAGGCCAGCTGGCTCAAGACCATTCTTCTAACGCTCGCCGCAGCGATCTTCATGATGGTTCTGGCCCGCTCACTGAACCTCGTCATGCCGGCCGGGTTCCTGCAGGGCCAGTTCCGCTTTCCCTGGCCGTTCCGCTAACGCCAAAGGGGCGGGGGAGTGCACGAGGCACCTCCCGCCCGTTCATTGCCAAAGCGCGATGCCGGGCAACACCATTGCTCAATCCTACGGTGCGGGCGGTTCTGCTAAAGCCCGTCCGATATCGAACCGAGCTCGTCCGCCCCCGGTGAGCAGACACAACTGTAAAGATGACGATGACCCGACAAGCTGCCATTCCTTGCATTCTCATCCGCGGCGGGACCTCAAAAGGCCCGTATTTCGTGACCACCGACCTTCCGGCCGATGTCGAAAGCCGCGACAAGGTTCTCCTGGCAGCCATGGGGTCGCCAGATGCGCGCCAAATTGATGGGGTGGGGGGCGCAACAACGCTCACCTCAAAGGTCGCAATGGTGCAGCCATCGAGCCGCGAAGGCGTCGATGTAGACTATCTCTTCGCCCAGGTCTCGATCACCGATGCGTTCGTGGATACCGCCCCGTCCTGCGGCAATATACTTGCCGGTGTCGGCCCGTTCGCTATTGAGCGTGGTATGGTCGAAATTACCGGCGATGAGACTGCCGTCACCATTTTCAACATCAATACCAACAGCCGCATCGAAGCCGTCGTCAAGACTGATGCTGACGGCGTTATCTATGACGGCGATACCGAAATTGCCGGCGTGCCGGGCACAGCTGCGCCCGTCCGCCTAAACTTCATGGATATCGTCGGTTCTAAGACCGGCAAGCTTCTGCCCACCGGCAATCTGGTCGAAGAGATCAACGGCATAGAAGTCACCCTGATTGACGTGGCCGTTCCGATGATGATCTTCCGCGCTGCAGACTTGGGCAAGACGGGCTACGAAACTCCGTCCGAACTTGACGCCGATGCCGATTTCTTCGCACGTATGGAAGCCATGCGTATGATCGCCGGAGAGCGCATGGGGCTCGGCGACGTCACCGGCAAGGTAATCCCCAAGGTCGCGATGTTGTCCCAACCCAAAGGCGAAGGGCATATCGCCGCGCGCTATTTCGTGCCTCAAAACACCCATGCCGCCTTTGCTGTCACCGGCGGGCTGTGCGTATCCACATGCGCCATGCTCGAAGGTTCGATTTCCGACGGGCTGGCAAAGCGACCCGAGGGTGACGATCGCCTTGTTCTCATTGAACACCCTTCTGGGCTCCTTGACGTGGCACTCAAGACAAAGGGCAGTGGTGTCGATCTCGAAGTTCTGAGCGGTGGTGCGATCCGTACGGCTCGCAAACTGATGGCAGGCGAACTCTACGTTCCTGCCGACCTGCTCAAATAAGGCCAGTCTTATGAAGCTACTTGTTCTCCCCGGCGATGGCATCGGACCCGAAATCATGGCCTCAAGCCTAGACGTCTTGGCTGCGGCCGACGCAAAATTTGGGCTGAACCTCGATTACACTTATCGCGACGTCGGTCTTGCCGCCCTCAAGAACCACGGCACCAGCCTGCCCGATGACATCCTGCCTTTGGCAAGAACGCTGGACGGCGTGCTGCTTGGCCCAATGTCCAATCTCGACTACCCCCCGCGCGACAAGGGCGGTATCAATTATTCGGCAGCCTTTCGTATCGGGCTAGACCTCTACACCAATGTCCGACCGGCCCGCACGCGGTCCAGCCTGCCGCATCACGGCACGGATATGGATCTTGTCATCATGCGCGAGAACACCGAAGGCATGTACCCCGACCGCAACATGTTCTCGGGGCCAGGTGAATTCATGCCCGTGGAAGGCGTCGCGATCTCCATGCGCAAGATAACTGCCTTTGCCTGCGAACGGATTGCCCGCCGCTCGTTTGAGCTGGCCCGCAAGCGTCGCGGCAAGGTCACTGCCGTCCATAAAGCAAACGCCTTTCAGGTGACCGATGGCTTGTTTCTGAAGACCGTCCGCGACGTGGCAAAAGACTTTCCCGATGTAGAACTCGACGATGTTCTGATCGACGCCATGGCCGCCCTGCTGGTGCGCGACGCATCTCGTTACGATGTCATCTGCACAACCAACTTCTATGGCGATACGCTTTCCGATCTCGCTTCTGAACTTTCGGGCAGTCTTGGCCTGGCCGGCTCGCTCAATGCTGGCGATCGACATGCTGCCGCCCAGGCCCAGCACGGCTCGGCTCCCGATATCGCCGGCCAGGACAAGGCAAATCCAACCTCGATGATCCTGTCCTGCGCTATGCTGCTCGACTGGTACGGACGCAAGGCCGGCAGGGACGAATTTGTCTCCGCTGGCGCGGCAATTGAGAGCGCCATCGACGAGACTTTGGGGGATCCTGACACCCGCACCGGCGATCTCGGCGGATCGCTCGGAACGAAGAACTTCACCAAAGCCGTCGTCGCGGCGCTTTGATGTCAACACGGCAACAATAGCCTCGCGCCGGCAAGCATCCTGTTGCCGGCCAAAGCCCCTTCGTTTCTCTCGAAGGGGCTTTGCTTTTTGCGCAATGGAAACCGTGGCGCCTCTACGGTAGCAACGGATACTAGACACTTGGGAGGCCCCATGACCCAATCCTGGATACCGGCCCGCTTTTATCGTGGTGGCAGCTCGAAGGGCGTTTTCTTCAATGCCTCTGACCTGCCATCCGACCGGGCCGAGATAGAGCCGATTCTGCTGAACGTTCTCGGCAGTCCCGATCCCAATAGCCGCCAGCTCAACGGCATGGGCGGCGGCCTCTCGTCCCTTTCCAAGGCGGTCATTCTGTCGCGTTCGGCGCGCGACGATGCCGATGTCGATTATCTTTTCGCCCAGATCGCCGTCGACAGGCCGATTGTCGAATGGGGCGCCAATTGCGGAAATCTCTCGTCTGCCGTCGGCCCCTGCGCCCTTGAGATGGGTCTGGTCGAAGCCGGCGATGGAGAGGCGCTCGTTCGTATCTATCAGGTCAATACCGATAAGATTATCCACGCCCGCTTCCCGGCACGAAACGGTCAGCCAATCACGACCGGGACCTTTGAGTTGGCTGGCGTCGCCTCAAGCGGGGCACGCATCGCGCTCGATTTCGTTGACCCTGGCGGTTCGGTCTCCCCAGCACTCCTGCCCACAGGCAATGCAATCGACATCATCGACCTTGACGGCAAACAAATCGAGGTCTCGCTTGTAGACTCCACCAATCCAGTCGTTTTCGTCGAAGCTGCGGCGCTGGGGCTCGAAGGCACCGAATCTCCCGACATGATCGAATCCATCCCTCAGATGATGGATCGGCTCGACAGCATTCGCCGTATTGGCGGTGTCCTGATGGGGCTCGGCTCGACACCCGAATCGGTGCGTTTGGCCAACCCCAAGATTGCGCTTCTTTGCGCCTCCATGCCGTTCAAGGCACTCGATGGTTCGATGATCGACCCATCCGGCCACGATATCGGCGTGCGCATGGTTTCCATGGAACGCGTGCATCGCGCCGTGACCCTTACCGCCGCCATGTGCGTGGGCACCGCTTGCCAGATCACCGGCACTCTTGCCAATCGCCTGTCGTCAACTTCCGATTCCGAAATTCGTGTCGGCACGCCTTCGGGCGTCCTGCCGGTCGCGGCCGAAGTCCGCAATGATGGTCAATGGCGCGTCACCCGCACCACCGCATTTCGCACGGCCCGCTGCCTGATGCGAGGCGATGTCGCTTTGGAGGACCTGCCATGAGCTTGGTCGAGGCCAGCACGATAGCCCTTCGAGATCTGCTCTCTGGCATCGGCTTTGACGACGCCCCGCTCGACCGCCTCGAAATCATCGATGATGGAAGCGCGCTCCCGACGTCGTGGCCCATTACCGCCAACGCCGTAGCCGCTCTGGCCGCCGTTGGGCTTGCCGCGTCGCGCCTTGACGAACTGCGCAACGGCGTGACCGCCCCGGTGAGCATCAGCACGTATCATGCCGGGCTCTCAATGGCCTGTTCGAGCTATCTGACCGTTGACGGAAAATCAGCAAAATTCCGCGATCCATTCACCGGCTTTTATGAAGCCGCAAACGGACGCTGGGCTTTCCTGCATGGCAATTTCCCGCATCTGCGTGATGGCGTCCTCAAACTGCTCGGCGTTACCACCGTCGATGATGTCGCTCGGGCGGTCCGTACGCGTGATCCGTTCGATCTCGAAGCGCTGGGCATCGCCAACGGTCTGTGCATCGCCGCGGTCCGCACCCGCGCTGAATGGGAAGCAGAGGCTCAATACACCGCCATAAAAGCTCTTCCCCTGATCGAATTCGAACGCCTCGATAACGGCACCCCGCGTTCCAGCGCGTCGGGCGGCCAACCCCTCTCGGGCCTGCACGTGGTCGACCTCTCCCGCGTCATCGCTGGTCCCATGGCCGGTCGCACCATCGCCGAATTCGGTGGCGACGTTCTTCTCGTTTCGGGCCCCGGCCTGCCTTCCATCGAATCCCTCGTCATCGACACAGGATTCGGCAAACGGTCTGCAACGCTCGATCTTGCATCGCCCAAAGATCGCGCAACCTTCGAAGCCCTCATCGCCGAAAGCGACGTCTTCCTTGATGCCTATCGTCCGGGCTCACTGCCTGGCAGGGGCTATGACAAAGCCATGCTGACGCGCCTTCGCCCGGGCCTCGTCCATATCGATCTCGACGCTTTCTCTCGCTCCGGCCCCTGGGCCGCCCGCCGCGGCTATGACAGCCTAGTGCAGGCCACTGTCGGCATGTGCTGGGACGGCGAGAACCCGCCCGAAAACCTGCCCTGCCAGCCGCTAGATTATCTCACCGGCTATCTTGGTGCGTTGGCAGGCATGGTTGGCCTCATTCGGAGGATGGAGCAGAGTGGCAGCTGGGCTGGCCGCCTGTCGCTGGCCCGCACGGCGCATTGGATGTGGAACACCTACGACCACCTCGGCCCTCAAGTCGATGCCCCCTCTACACGCCCGTCGATCGATGATGCGCGCTCGCGCGGCTATCTTGTGCCCTACGATACCGCCTTCGGTGCCATCGAAGCCTTGCGTTCACCCCTGCAATCGCCCGATTGGCGCTGGCCCGCGCCCCCGGCACCTTTGGGGAGCCATATGCCTGACTGGATATGAAAATGGCTGCCTCGGCAGCCATTTGCACCTCATTCCACTGGCTTTTCAGAAACCAGTATTCCATCCGCATCGGCATAAAGATAATGCCCGGGCGTAAAAGTCATGTCCCCGAACCTCACCGGCACGTCCCTAAACCCGGCCCGCGTTTTTGTCGATTTTTTCGGCGAAGTTCCAACGGCGAACACGGCGTAATCCATGGCGTCGATATCGACGCTGTCGCGGATCGATCCGTTGAGGACCAGCCCGGCCCAGCCATTGTTCAGTCCTAGCGCTGCGATCTGGTCTCCAACGATCGCCACCCGGGTCGACCCGCCACCATCGACTACCAGCACCCGTCCTTTGCCCGGCTGTTCGAGAATTTCACGCAGCAGCGCATTGTCTTCAAAAGTCTTGAGCGTCACGATCTCACCCTCGAAACCGTCGGCCCGCCCGAACTTGGTCAGCGGATAATCACAAAAAGTCAGCTTTTCATCATATCCGTCAACCAGATCGGCGGTCTTCCTTATGTTCATTGTATAAGTCTCCTCTTATGGATTTTCCGGCGCTGCAAGAACCCGCACCGGCGCGCCCTCCCGCCAGGCAATGATGTTGTCCACGATGTCGCGGTGGAAAAATTCATAGGTCTCTTGCGTTACATAGCCCAGATGCGGGCTCAGCGTCACATTGGGAGCGTTGCGCAGCGGATGGTTTGCCGGCAGGGGCTCGATATCATAGACGTCCAGCCCGGCCCTGATGCTTCCGGCGTTCAGGGCATCGAGAAGGGCGGCCTCATCGATCAGTGGGCCGCGAGACGTGTTCACGAGAATAGCGTCCTTCTTCATCAGCCCGATCTCGTTCTGCCCCACGATCTGGCGGGATCGGTCCGAAAGAATAAGGTGCAGGCTGACGACATCGGCGTTGCGAAACAGCGTTTCTTTATCCACCTTCCTTGCACCGCACTCCGCAGCGCGCTCTTCAGTCAGATTTTGGCTCCAGGCAATCACATCCATTTCGAATGCTTTGGCGATCTGCGCCATCCGGCTGCCCAGCTTGCCCAGCCCAACCAGCCCTAGCGTCTTGCCGCCCAGCTTGGTTCCTATGCTCGCCTGCCATCCGCCGTCACGTACACGCTGATGCTCCTCAGCCAGATGTCGGGCGCTTGCCAGAATGAGACCCCACGCCATTTCCGGCGTGGCATTTTTTGAATCCCCTGCATAGGTGTGGCAGACAGTGATGCCCCTGGCGACTGCTGCATCGAAATCAATCACCCGCACCCGAGCACCCGTCACGTTGACCAATTTTAAATCGGGCAATCTTTCGATCAGCGAGGCTGGCAGAGCCATGCGCTCGCGCATCAGGCAGACCACATCGAACCCGGAAAGCACTTTTGCAGCTTCGTCTTCGCTGCCGAGATTTCTGTCGAATACCTCAATGGCGACATCCGGTCCCAGCTTGCTCCAGTCCGCCAGGCCGAGCGCCACGTTCTGATAATCGTCGAGGACGGCAACTCTCAGTGTCATCGAATATCCCCTAAATGTAAGCCGACGCGTCGACGCCAACAGAGCGCGCTTCGCTTGCGATCATCTCAAGATCGGCTCCTCCAAGCAAAATCCCGTTCCGCCGCCGCTCTTCGGCCCGTAAGGCTTCGGGTTCACCGGGCATCAGCACGGGCTGATCGGAATAAACCGGCGTCGAGCCCTTGGCTCGCGAAACCAGTTCGCCCATTCGCTCGCGATAATCCTCCCCCATGAAAATCCCCGGCTTGAACGCTACCATCATGTGCCCGACATTCTGCGGCGCATCGAATCTCTCATACTGGTTGCGCACTTCGCCCCCGAATGCAGCCCCGGTCATCACGCCGGCCATGACTTCCATCATCAGCGACAACCCCGAACCCTTCGGCCCGCCCAACGGCAGGATCAGCCCGTCATAGCCCGCCTGCGCGTCGGTTGTTGGGTTGCCGTCCTTGTCCAGCGCCCAGCCTTCGGGGATCGGTTCCCCAGCTGCCGCAGCGCGGCGTATCTTGCCCCGCGCCACCACCGATGTGGCCATGTCCAGAATGATCGGTGGATTGCCTGGCGCTCCGAACGCGAACGGGCTAGTTCCCAAGAGCGGCTCGCGCCCGCCCCATACCGGCATGGCCGGCGAGGCGTTGGTGAAAACCAGTGCCGCAAATCCGGCATCGACCGCCTGCAGCAGATAGCAGGCCGCCATGCCGAAATGGTTGGAATTCTTGACCCCCACCATGCCGATCCCGAATTGCTCGGCCCGCTCGGTTGCCATGGTCATGGCTTTGGTCGCAGCGAGAAATCCGAACCCATTGCCGCCATCGAGCAACGCCGCGACGGGGCTGGGCTCACTCATCGCAAATTCGGGAACGCGCTCCACCATGCCGCGTCGGATGCGCTCAAGATAGATGGAAAGCAGAGACACGCCGTGCGAAGCGACACCCCGCAGGTCGGCAAGCACCAGACATTCTGCAATACGCGCCGCGTTTGGGGTTGGCACGCCCGCAGCGTTGAAAATGTCCGTAACGAGCGTCTGAAGCTTTTGCGCATCGACGGTGCGGGCAGGGGCCGCTGAATTCATTTTGCGCCTCCTCTATGTGGTCCGACTTCCGGACACGCTATTTGTAATATAGGCAGGCAGGATTGCCGCCCGTTTGTTTCAGCTCTCGTGCCGGTATCCGGCGCGTGCCAGCTCGAGAAAACTGGTCACCGATGCGGCGATCGCCATACGCGGGCGCCGGGCGATCATCAGCTTGCGCACCGCCCAATTCTCGGCCAGCGGGGCGTGCACCAGGTCGGTGCCAGCCAGAAGATGAATGGACGTGTTGCGCAAAAACCCGATCCCGAATCCCGCCTCGACCATGCGTACAAGCGATGGGAATCTCTCCACGCTGACTCTGGCTCCCAACGTGTGACCAGCCTTGCGCGCCGCCTCGTTGATAAGCCGATCGAGCGCGCCCATATGGTGCACCCCGACGACCTCATGGCTCATCGCCATATCGAAACTTATGGGGCCACCTGCAAGAATTTGATTTGCAAGAGGATGATCGGGCGAGGCGATAACACCCACATCGTCATCCTCGAACACCTCGGCGTCGAACGCCGAATAGTCGTAATTGTCGGCAAAGATCGCCAGATCGACCTGCGCATCCTCCAGTGCCGTCAAGGTGGCCCGCCCCGCCATTTCACGGATATCGAGCCGCACGCCCGGGTGCTTCTTTGCGTAGCTCGCCAGCAGTTCGGGCAAGCGCCCCGACAGGGCTGAGCTCGACGAAGCAATGCGCAACTGTCCGGCATCTCCCGAGGCAAAGCCGCTCATGGCCGTGTGTAGGTCGCTGATCTCGCGGAAAATCCGCCGGCAACCTTCAGCATAGCGCGTGCCTGCTGAGGTTAGAGACACCCCGCTGGCAGACCGGTCAAACAGAACAATTCCCATACGGGCCTCGAGATCGGCGATACGACGGCTGACGGCCGAAGGCGCGATGTTCTCGCGTTCGGCCGTTTTGGCGATGGATCCGTCCCGCGCGAGCGCGAGGACGAGGCGAGCCGTAATGGGGTCGAAATGCTGCATGAACCAGTCCCGGTTTTCGGTTTGGCTCACTATAGCAATTTCCCCTCACTTTCGACCAAGCCTTTGGTCTGGTGCAAAAAATCTATTCGCTCAGCCCCAGACGACGGCGGGCGGAGGGCGACAGCGTGTGAATGTCGTTGTGGAGCACGAAGCTCTGGTAGAGCCTGATGCGATCCATCTGTTCTCCGATGGCCCACATCGCGGCCCTGACCTTGGTTGGCATCTTCATGGCATCTCTCCCTGGTGAGACTTGCTGTCAAGAGATAGGCCGCGCAACTGTCTACCGCCATCGCCCTTTGGTGACAGGGGCTATCGCACCACGGCAAGGCGAAATGCGTGTTTCGCCTAGTGGGGTTGAGCCGCCCGCTCGGGTTTGGGAATCCACAGCGGAACCAGAATGGGCAGAAACATCAAAACCATCACCACGCGGAACAGGTGGTGCAGGCTGACAAAGGCTGCATCGAGCCCCAGCGCAATTGAAATCAGGCTCATTTCCGGCAATCCGCCTGGCACCAGCGCCAACAGCCCGGCGGCAAATGGAATGTCCAGCCAGGTCTGGAAGGCGAGCGCGAAAATAGAAGCTATGCAAAGATTGACGACGGTCAGGCCGCCGCCGACCATCAATCCCGCCAAAACCTGGCGGATCGTGGTGTTGGAAAAGAACTGCGCCACCGACGTGCCGATTACGACCTGCGCCACAATGACGAACAATTGCGGCGGGCTGCTCGCCGTGAACCCGAAATAATGGACTATACCCGATAGAATCAGTGGGCCCGTGAGATGCGCGCCGGGCAGTCTGATCTTGCGCCCTCCGATGATTCCGATCACCAGACACGCTCCCAAGATCGCGTAATCCCGGAATGGTATGGATAATGTGAAATCAATCGTGCGGTTCATTGTTGTGGGGCCACTGCCGGTCCCGACCCAGACGATGACCAGTGGAACGATGATCAGAATCACAGCAAGCCGCATTCCATGAACCAGCGAGAGCGCCCGAACGTCGGCGCCGTAAGCCGGCCCGAGCACAAGAATTTCCGAAAGCCCACCGGGTGCCGCGGAAAAGGCGGCAGTCGGGCGGTCGAGTTTGCCCAACTTCAGGCAGATAAACAGTCCTATCGCCGTAATGATCACGCAGTACACGGCGACGCCTGCCAGCGAAAACGCCCATTCACCCGCGCGGTTGACGATGGAAGGTGTAAAGGCCGCCCCCGCCATCAACCCGATGGTGCCGATCATTACCGAGCGGAGCCCCCAATGGGTCGGCACCCGAATGCCCATCATGGCGCAGGGAATCGTCGAGAGCATCGCCCCCACCAGCCAGCCAAGCGGAAAGTTCAGCAGGTATCCGACAAGGCCGCCAAGGGCGCCGATAATCAATGTGCGGGCGTAGAAGTAAATCTGATGCATGATAGCGTCGGTCCGGGCCTGGGGAGCGTTCGGCAATATGAGCGGACATCCACTGCCTACCAATCAGGCCATCACTGACAATTGCCCAGCTGCGATTGGGCCATCGCGAGCCGGCAACGAGCAGGGTGGAATGCCGTCAGAGAAAGTTGGAGGCTCTTTTCGATTTATTGGCGGGACGAGGTGAGGCTTGGAACGCCGTGCCGCTTCAATGGTACGGAAAAGGTCTAGGGCTTGCATTCCGCCGCAAGCCCATTGTATGCAATTGGATACAAGGGAGCGGAAATGACAAGATCCGAACGTCGTATCGAGATTCCACAGGGGCAGGACGCCTATCAGCGCCTGGTCGCGGAAATTCGCGCGGGCACGCTCATGCCAGGCGACCGTTTGCTGGAAACCGAACTCGCCAGCCGGTTGGGAATTTCGCGCACGCCCGTCCGCGAGGCTATCAGGCGCCTCGAGGCGGACGGACTCGTCAATCACGTGCCGCGTTCGGGGGCTGCCATCCGCAAGCTCGATTATTCAGAAGTCACCGAACTCTACGAAATGCGCGTCGTGCTCGAAACAACCGCCGCTCGCCTGGCAGCCCGCACGGCCTCGGACGTTGAGCTTTCCGAAATGGAAGTGATCAACCTCGAGATGGGTGAAGCCCAGACCGACGGAGCGCGCCTTTACGAGCTCAATCGCCAGTTTCATCGCGTGATCTTCGATGCAGCCCGCAACCGCTATCTTGGCCATTCCATGCGCGCGCTGCAAAAGACCATGCTCATTCTCGGCCCCTCCACGATGGAGGAAACAGGTCGTGCCGCCCAGGCCATCGATGAGCACGCCAATCTGCTCGTCGCCATGCGCAACCGCGACGAAGCGGGAGCCGAAGCGGCAATGCGCGAGCACATGCTTGCCGCGCATCGCTCGCGCCTGCGCCAGTTTCGTGAACGACCGATCCAGAACGAGGAGGAATAGACGATGGGCGAGGCTACCTCACAGTCCACGCTGACCGAGACACTATGGGACGTGATCGTGGTCGGGGGTGGCAATGCTGCGCTTTGCGCTTCGATCGAGGCAGCCGAAACCGGCGCCCGCGTTCTGCTGCTCGAAGGCGCCCCCAAACCCTATCGCGGCGGCAATTCGCGCCACACCCGCAACTTCCGCTGTATGCATCAGGGCCCACTGTCCGTTCTGACCGACGCCTATGAGGAAGACGAATATTTCAACGATCTAATGCTCGTCACCAAGGGTAAGACCGACGAGCATCTGGCGCGCATGGCCATCCGCACTTCCGAGACCTGCCTGCCCTGGATGGAAAAGCACGGCGTGCGCTTCCAGCCCTCGCTCTCGGGCACGCTCTCGCTTTCTCGCACCAACGCCTTTTTCCTTGGCGGCGGCAAAGCCCTCGTCAACGCCTATTACAACACGGCCGCCGATCTGGGTGTCACCATCCTCTATGAGGCCAAGGTTTCCCATATCACCATCGAAAACGACATTTTCGAATCACTGCGCGTCACCGTCGACGGCAAGGACCTCGAAATCGCGGGCAGGGCGGTGGTCCTCGCCTCGGGCGGCTTTCAGGCCGATCTCGAATGGCTCGCCCGTGCCTGGGGCCCTGCAGCCAGGAACTTCCTCATTCGCGGCACACCCTACAATCGCGGCGAAGTGCTAAAGGATATGCTCGACGCCGGCGCCCAAAGCGTTGGTGATCCCACCCAGTGTCACGCCGTCGCCATCGATGGCCGCGCCCCCAAATACGATGGCGGCATTGTCACCCGACTCGATTGCGTGCCGTTTTCTGTCGTCGTCAACAAGGACGGCCAGCGTTTTTATAACGAAGGCGAGGACGTCTGGCCCAAACGCTATGCCATCTGGGGCCGTTTGGTCGCCGCCCAGCCCGAACAGGTCGCCTACGCCCTGATCGATGCCAAGAGCTCGAAGCTGTTCATGCCCTCGGTCTTCCCGGCCATCAAGGCCGGTTCCATCGCCGAACTCGCCCAGAAAATGGAGCTGCCGGTCGAGGCTGTCGAAAAAACGGTCGCCGAATTCAACGCCGCCTGCCGTCCGGGCAAATTCCACCCCACCGAACTCGATGGCCTGGCCACCGAGGGCCTTGAGCCCGCCAAGACCAATTGGGCCCGCCCGCTCGATACACCGCCCTATTACGGCTATTCGCTCCGCCCCGGCGTCACCTTCACTTATCTCGGCCTCAAGGTCGATGACACCGCCCGCGTCAGCGGCGCCAATGGCCGCTACGTCAATGTCTGGGCCGCCGGTGAAATCATGGCCGGTTCGATCCTCGGGCAGGGCTATCTCGCCGGTTTCGGCATGACCATCGGAACCGTCTTCGGACGCACAGCCGGCAAGGAGGCCGCCGCTCATGTCAATTGATGCCCTCGGAACCCTGTCCAACCGCACCGCCGTCGATTTCGACACCGGCGAGGACGCCGCCATCAACGAGGCCCGCCGCCAGCTCGAGATCTGCAACGCCTGCCGCTATTGCGAAGGCTACTGCTCGGTCTTTCCCGCCATGACCCTGCACCGCGCCTTTTCGGACGGCGAGGTCACCCAGCTGGCCAATCTCTGCCATAACTGCCGTGGCTGCTATTACGCCTGCCAATACACCGAACCCCACGAATTCAACCTCAACCTCCCTCGCGCCCTTGCCGAGGTCCGCGTTGAAAGCTGGGAAAAATTCATCTGGCCCAACGGCCTGGCCGCGCTGTTCCAGAAAAGCGGCATGGCGCTGGCCGGTGCCCTAGCCGCTGGCATCGCGTTTATCCTGATAATCGCCTACGCCATCCGCCCCGAAAGCGGCGAGGGCTTTTATGCGGTCATCTCCCACACCGTCATGGCGACGCTCTTCACCGTTACTTCGTTCCTGCCGCTGGCCCTCGTGGCCGTCGGTGTCTGGCGCTATTGGCGCCATGTCGGCGGTGAGCGCGTCACCATCAGGCATCTCCATGATGCGCTGGTCGATGCCGGCAAACTCAAGAACCTCTCAGGCGGAGCCGCCGAGGGCTGCAATTACGAGAATGAAGATCGCTACACAATGGCCCGCCGCTGGGCGCATCAGGCCGTCATGTGGGGCTTCGTGCTCTGCTTTGCGGCCACGTCGTCCGGCACGGTCCTGCACTATGGCTTCGGTATGGAAGCGCCCTATGGGTTATTCTCTCTGCCCAAACTGTTCGGCGTCCCGGGCGGCATCCTGATGACACTCGGTGGCATCGGGCTCATCGCCCTCAAACTGCGCGCCGAAAAGAACCTCGGCGCTCCCGCGGTCTGGGGCGGGGAAATGGCCTTCGTGGTGCTGCTGACCGCAACCGCCGCCACCGGCCTGGCGCTTTATTGGGCCACCGGCACCCCCGGCGTACGTCCGCTACTCATCGCCCATCTGGGAGCCGTCTTTGCGCTGTATCTGACGCTGCCCTACACCAAGATGGTCCACGTCCCCTTCCGTCTGGCCGCGCTCGTCCGCGACGCCCAGACCAAGGGCTCCTGACCCTAGAGCAAGTGCGCGGCGATGATCTCGCCGCGCGCCTTGCCGGAACAATTTTCGTCCTGAACAATCAATACGTCAGCTGAGGCCAGCGAGGATAAATGCCCGCTGTCGGTCTGCCGGATCGGCTCGACCTGGGTTCCGCGCTCTGCATCGCTCACCAACCGCCCGCGCATGAAATGCCGGCGCGGTCCATTGGGTGGCAAGTCTTCGGCCAGTGGCAGATAGAGCGGAGCGGGCAGGGCGCCGCCCATCATTCTCAGCACTGCCGGCAAAACGAAAATCCGCGCCGTCACCAGTGCGGAAACGGGATTGCCCGGCAGCCCGAACACCACCGTCTTGCCCGTGCGGCCCAACATCAGCGGCTTGCCTGGCCGCATGGCGATGCGCCAGAAATCGATATCGACCCCGTTCGCCTTGAGCATGTCCTGCACGAAGTCATGCTCGCCCACGCTGGCCCCGCCGGTCGTGAGCAAAATATCGGGCTTCTCGGCCAGCGCCCGACCGAGCGCGTCGCCCAACACATCCCTGTCGTCGGTAACGATTCCCAGATCGCGCACCTGCGCACCGTGCCCTGTAAAGAACGCGCCCAGCCCGACCGAGTTGGACGCGACGATCTGATCGGGTCCAACCACGCCCCCCGGCGCCACCAGTTCATCCCCGGTCGCCAGGAGCGCTACACGCGGACGCACTGAAACCGCCACGTCGGCGACATTGCCCGCCGCCGTCAACGCGATCTTGCGTGGATCGAGCGCAGCTCCTGCCGCAACCAGCACATCGCCTTGGCTAAAATCCTCGCCGCGAAACCGTATGCTGCGCCCCGGCGCTACATCGCATTCAAAGGTGATGGCGTCGCTCTCGGCCCGTGTCTCTTCTTGCATGATGACGGCATCGGCCCCGGAGGGTACAGGCGCACCGGTAAAGATCCGCGCGCATTGGCCCGGCCCGACCGTCCCGTCAAACCCGGCCCCGGCCTGCGAAGCGCCGATCATTCTCAGCGTAACGCCGGGCTGCACGTCCTCTGCCCGTACAGCGTATCCATCCATGGCGCTGACATCGAATGCGGGGTTGAACAGCTTGGCGCGCACATCCTCGGCCAGGACCCGTCTTGCCGCCTCGGCCAGAGCAACCCGCTCGCTGCCAAGCGGACGCACGGATTTCAGAATCCGCTCCAGCGCCTCATCGACCGAAATCAACCCGGCACCCGCCTGAAATCGCCGGACTTGCCGCCACTCTTTTCGATCAGTTGCACACCGGAAATGGTCATGGATTTGTCCAGCGCCTTGGCCATATCATAAAGCGTGAGCGCGGCCACTGACGCCGCGGTCAGCGCTTCCATCTCAACCCCGGTCCGCCCCACGGTCTCGACAGTCGCTGAAATCGCAATTGTGCCGGGCGCCTCGCCGCGCTCGATCTCCACGCCGATTTTCGTCACCGGAATGGGGTGGCAAAGCGGGATCAGCTCGGAGGTTTTCTTGGCCGCCATGATCCCGGCCACCCGCGCGACGGCAATGGCATCGCCCTTCTTTAGCGTGCCCCCGAAAATCGCCTCGACGATCTCGACCGTGGCGTGCAGTAAGGCACCGGCCACGGCACGCCGCACGGTTTCGTCCTTGCCCGATATGTCGACGATGCGCGCCGCGCCCGTCTCGTCGAGATGGGTCAACTCGCGCGCCATCTCAAGATCCCGTCAAGAGCGTACGGGTCGCCGCCGCCACATCGGCCTGCCGCATCAGGCTTTCCCCGACCAGGAAGCACCCGACGTCGGCCTCGGCCTCAAGGTATTTGATATCCTCGTGGGTGAAAACGCCGCTTTCCGACACCAGAAGTTTATCGTCAGGCACCAGTTTCGCCAGAGCGACAGTGGTTTCCAGCGTCACCTCAAAGGTTCGCAGATTGCGGTTGTTGATGCCGATGAACTCGGCGCCCAACGCCAGCGCACGCTCGGTTTCCTCTGCGTCATGGACTTCCACCAGCGCATCCATTCCCCATTCGGCAGCGCTCTCGAGCAAAATCCGAGCGGCAACATCGTCGACCGACGCCATGATGATCAGAATGCAGTCCGCCCCCCAGGCGCGCGCTTCGACAACCTGATAAGGCTCGAACAGGAAATCCTTTCGCAAGGCCGGAAGCGCCGTCGCCGACCGGGCCGCGCCCAGAAAATCCGGCCGCCCCTGAAACGATGGCGTGTCGGTCAAAACCGAAAGACACGCCGCGCCACCGTCTTGATAGGCCCTGGCCAAAACCGGCGGATCGAAATCGGGCCGGATCAATCCTTTGGATGGACTGGCCTTTTTGACCTCGGCGATCAGCCCGTATGTCCCGGCGGCCCGCTTGGCCTGCAACGCGGCGGTAAATCCGCGCGGCGCATCCTGCTCCCGCGCCATTGCGGTCAATTCGGCCAGCGGCACGGCCGACTTGGCCGCCGCGATTTCCTCGCGCTTGTAGGCCTCGATCTTGCGAAGAATATCGGTCATTGCGCCCCCGAAACGGCAACGAGTTTATCGAGCGTCGCCCTGGCCTTGCCGCTATCGATCACCTCGGCACCCATCGCCACGCCCTCGGGCAGCGTTTGCACCTTGTCGGCGATGATGAATGCCGCGGCCGCGTTGAGCAGCACAATGTCGCGATACGCTCCCCTGGCGCCATCGAGCAGCTTGCGCAGCTCGCCGGCATTGTGTTCGGGATCGCCCCCGACAATGTCTTCGAGCTTGGCGCGGGGCAGACCGGCGTCCTCGGGCGTCACCTCAAAGGAGGTCAGATTGCCGTTCCTGATCTGGGAGACGAAGGACGGCCCGGTGGTCGAAAGCTCGTCCAGCCCGCTGTCCCCATGCACGACCCAGGCCGCTTGCGCCTGATTGGCCAGCAGCGCGGCAGCCACCGGTTCCACCCACTCATTGTCGAACACGCCCAGCAGGTAGCGCTTCACCCCGGCCGGGTTGGACTGTGGCCCGAGCAGGTTGAACATCGTTCGCACCCCCATCTCAGCGCGCGTCGGGCCCACATGGCGCATGGCGGGATGATGATTGGGCGCGAACATGAACCCGATGCCCGCTTCGCGTATGCAGGTCGAAATCTGTTCGGGCGTCAGCTCGAGACTGATGCCCAGCTTTTGCAGCGCTTCGGCTGAGCCCGACTTCGACGACAGGGCCCTGTTGCCATGCTTTGCCACCGGAACCCCGGCCGCGGCCACCACGATGGATGCGCCGGTCGAAATGTTGAGCGTTCCCGCGCCGTCCCCGCCGGTCCCCACGATATCGATGGCATCGGCCGGCGCTTCGACGGGCACCATCTTGTTGCGCATGATCGAAACGGCCGCCGCGATCTCGCCCACGGTTTCGCCCTTCACCCGCATGCCCATCAGGAACGCGCCGATCTGGGATGCCGTCGCTTCCCCGCTCATGATGATGTCCATCACCTGGCGCATTTCCGTGCCGGTCAAATCCTTGCCATCGGCAATCCGGTTCAGTGCGCCCTTGATGTCCATCTTCATCCCTTCCTTTGGTGCGCATTCGGAGTAGCGCACCGCACGGACAGGAGCAAGTGGTCGTGCCAAAGCGTCCGCCGGTCCATCGGACCGCGGTTGTCGCAAAACTCAGAGACGGCATGGGGCGATGAGCGCTCCGCATGATTTAGTTTTTATATGAAGCGATCATCGCCCCACGCATCCGGGGTTTTGGGCTTATGGCGGCGTCTCGGGCTGGGGTTTGTCGTCCGG
>PBNW01000069.1 GCA_002723255.1 Pelagibacterium sp.
CTCCTCCTGGCATGGTTCAGGACGCTTTTGTGGCTCATCCTGGCAATGATCATCTGCAAGCCCAAAACCCCATCAATGGGAACCGTGGCGCAAAACTGAATTTTTCACAGGCGACCAGCCTGGTCCTGGTCGGCGATGGCAGGGAACTCGAACTGAGGCCCATGCCCATCGATTATCCGAACGTGGAGATGTATGACGACTTTGGGGATTTGCCCGTCCTGGCCGCCGAGGATATCGGAATTGTCCTCGGTTGCGACGAAACGAGCCTGCGCAGGCTCGCGGGAGATGGGTTCTTCACCTCCCAGGAAGGTATCCAGGCTCCCTTTCAGGCCTATCTGTTTGCGGTTGTCGAGGGGATGCTGACCGGGCGGGTGGCCTGGACCTATGGCGGCATGACGATGCTACAGAATTTCGTCCTGGAAAAAGTCGGTGACTGACCGCAGCGAGATTTCTCTCAGGCAAAGGCCCTCGCTCTTGCGGGCTGCACGGTCGGGCCTGCCCAATCATCGGGGAGCCTGAGGGTAAAGATCGATCCGATACCGGCATGGCTCACAAACTCGAGTGCGCCGCCCAGCAATTGCGCAAGCTGGTGTGAAGTGGACAGTCCCACACCGGTGCCGGGCACGCCCTGAGCGGTGCTGGCGCGGAAAAAGCGGCTGAACAGCTTGGCCTGCTCGTCATGGGGCACGCCGATCCCACGATCCTCGACCGCGAAACGGATCTGTCTGTTTTCAGCCGTCACGCTGACCGATACGGGCTCTGTTTTCGGGGAGTATTTTACGGCATTGGATAAAAGATTGGTCAGGATCTGTTCGGCGAGAACCGGATCGGTGGTCACAGATGGCGGAACGTTGTCTGCGATACTCACGCGTATGGCGCGGCCGGGCGTTTGGGCCAGCTGGCGCGCTTTGACCCGCTCGACAAGCTCGTTTATTGCGCACTGAGCCGGCGTTGCGGTGACCTGCCCCGCCTCAAGCCTGACGACGTCGAGCGTGGCGTCGAGCAGGTTGGTCAGCCCCGCTATTTCAGCGCGAACCTGACTTGCCCTTCGGTCGATTTCGCTGCGTGGCATGGCCTTTCCGCTGCGCAGCACGCGTTGCATTGCCGAATCGATCACCGCGAGCGGTGTCCGGAACTGATGGGAAACCAGAGCCACAAAGCCGCGATAAAGTTCCGCTGTCTCGCGCTCGCGCGACAGGAACTGCCCGACGCGCTGGCGCTCGGCCATGGCACGCAGCAAGGTGAGCGAGAGGAAGATTCCCAACACAATGATCGCCACGATTGAAATGATGACCTGGCCGATGGCCGCGCGCTGGCGGTCCACGCGCGCGCCGGTGGCTTCCCATTGCCTCACCATGGATTGGTTGCCGGCGCGCCCCAGGCCCTCGATGAGCGGAGCCAGGGTTTCGTGAATGGCGATCGCCGTTTCGGCGTCCCCAAAGGACAGACCGAGTATGCGCGGTTCAAGCGCCCTCGTCTCGCGGGCCGCAGCTTCAATTTCATCAGCGAGGCCCAATTCGCCCATATAGCGCAGTTGCGGTCCCTCCGAGAGCAGGGTCAGCCTGCTGAGCACCACATTGTAGCGCCTTTCGACCTCTGCATCGGTCTGCGGGAGGCTCGTCTGGCGAGAAACGGCGGAATCGAGCAGGAGCGCCGCCGACTGGGCGCGCGATATCGCCCAGAGCATGTTGTCCCCTTCGTTCTGACGCATTTCCGCTTCGGTCTCGGCCAGCCGAAGCAAGGCAAATGCGAGAAGAATGGCAAACGCGACGATGGCAACCCCGGCTACCGCATAGGCCACGAGGTCGCGCCGCCGGGTCATTTCACGTCCAGCTCGAGGAGCTGCCAGACCCAGCGATAGTCATAGCGAATGTCCTGCAACTCGGCATGGTCATCGCGCGGATAGACGATCCAGAGCGGCCCCTTGTCGCTGGGCAGAAGGGCCTCGCCATCCATGTGGGTGGCGACGAGAACGTCGAACTGCTCGAAATCGTCCATCGGGATGTCGATGACATAATCGTTGAGCGCCGTGGCGGTCACCACCTCTCCTTGCGCTCCGACGCTTTCGAGCAGGTCGCGCATGAGAAAGCCATCGAACCGCTTTGTGCCATCGGTCACAACAGTGCTCGTTTCAAGAACGGCCGCAGGGAGAGTGGTGAGCATGGCCCGGTCAAAAACCGCCATGTCATCGCGATTGGTCCGCGATATGTTGCCGGTCATCGTGAGGACGATCTCGCCCTCGGGTGCGGCCAGTGTTTCGTCTTGCGCCCAGGCTGACGAGAGGGCCAGGGAAAACACAGACATTGCACATGCTGCCCGCAGTATCGCCAGCGCCGTTTGTCTTACCGGTGCCGCCAAGGCTGGCCGGTCGTTGTGATAGATATCGGCAAGACTATTTTGCACCATCGAGCCGCCCTCTGTTTCCTCAATGAATTTACATCAGGAAACCAGACATATGGCCTTCTGTCCACGCGAGGGTGCTGGAGGGGCGTTTTCGATGCGCCCCTTCCATGGATCAGGCCGGCGCGGTTGCCGGGTCACTCGCCCGCGGCGGCTGATAATTTTGCGCCTTTTCCTTGATCGTTCTGAATTTGCGCGAGAGGTTTTCGAGCTTTGCTTCCCATGCCGGATCGGGGAGCTGGCCTTCGATGGTCCGGAAATAGACGTCCATCATGCAGGTGATGGCGAAAGGTTCAAGCAGCGCGGCCTTGACGGCCCATGCGAACAGCAGCGCGAAGACCACACCGCCTGCCGACCAGGCGCCGGGAATGAGATAGACGGCCAGTGCCGCCGGCGCCAGCATCACCAGGAAAACGAGGAAGGAAAGCCCATAGACGATAAGGGCGAGCCACGCGGCATTTTTGAGCATGGGTTTGTAGTTCTGGGCATAAAGGACCAGCCCTGTCTGGGCGGACGCCCAGGCATTGGTGGAACCGGTGCGAATGGCGTAGGCGAGGATCACTTCATCGATAAAGCCGACCGCGATCCTCAGAAATGCCTGAAGGACCGAGACCAGTTGCTGCGCGCCCGGGATGGGCAGGATGCTTACAATGCCGCGGACCAGTCCGGTGATGGCACGCAGCACGCCTTTGATGAGTTGATCGACCCCGAAAAGCACGCTTGCCAGTGCAAACCGTTGAGAGACCTCCTCGCGCGCATAAGCGATCTGCGAGCGGCCCTGGGGCATCTGCTGGCCGTCAAGCAGCTTGATCAACACGGCGATATGACCTGCCTTGACGATATAGAGGATATATTCGCGCAGCAGATACATGATTGCAGCCGTGAGGCCGAAGCCGATAAGACCACCCCAAAAGGTCGTGCCGGCCCTGAACCCTTCATCGCCGAAGCCGCCAATGCCCCAGCCGATTCCGGCCCCGGTTCCAGTCGCCAGAACATAGGCGACAGCCACGCCGAAATAGACAGCCACGCGCAGCAATACAAACGGCAGCGTCTTGAGCATCAGCCCCAAGGCGCGCCCGACCGAGAAATCCCACATGTGCCCTGACTCCGCTTCCGGTTTGATCCGGCCATAACCCTAGTGTGTCGAACTTGGATCGTCCCCGTTCGTTTGCAGGGGGAGCAAGGGTTGGAATTGAACTAGAGTTGGTGTGAACTGATCTTGGGCATGATCCTTTGCCGGCAGGGAGGCTATCGCAATTGATCGAATCCGCGAGCAGGGTGAAAAAAGCCATCTTGTGCATCGAAGACGAGCATCACTTGCGACAGGACCTCATCGAGGAGCTGTCGGCAGCGGGGTATGCGGCGTTCGGGGCGTCCGACGGGCGCGAGGCCCTGGCCGTGCTCGAATCAAGAAAGCCTGACCTCATCCTGTGCGATATTTCGATGCCGCACCTCGATGGGTTTACGTTTCTTGATACGGTTCGCGCCAATCGCCCAGACCTGGCCGATGTGCCGCTGGTCTTTCTGACGGCCCTCGACCAACGCCAATCGGTCATAGCCGGAAAGCTGGCCGGTGCGGACGACTATCTGGTCAAACCCATCGACTACGATCTCTTGCTCGCCACGATCAAGGCCCGCCTCGGGCAGGTCGAGCGCATGGACCAAAAGGCCGAGCGCAACATTGCGGCGCTGCGCAAGGCCCTGAGCAGTCCGGCAGCGGAGCGGCGTTCGGGAATCGAACGCATCCTCGATATGTTGTCGTTCGGCGTGGTCGTCGCATCTCGGTCCCGGATCACCTTCGTAAATCGGGCGGCCATGGAGATGGAGGATACCAACGATAGCCTCATCGCTGGCGGGGCGCTTCGGGCCGGCTCGGCGGTGCTCAATACGGAGCTGAAAGCCCTTGTTGAAACCGCGTGTGCCGCAGCAGCGGGAGGAGAGGACTTTCTTGCGAGCCATTGTGTCTCACGGCAATCGAGCCCGCAGGACCTTCTCTTGACCGTCTGTTCTCTTCCCGAACCGGGTCCTCCCGGTTCACCGGAGCACCTTGCCGTCGTCTTCATCTCCGACCCCAGCCGTCGGCCGGACGTGTCCAATGTTGTGTTGGCCGATCTTTTCGGGTTGACCCCGACCGAGGCCGAGGTCGCCCGGGCCCTGGCCAGCGGGCGACGGACCGACGAGATCGCCAGGGATATGGCGATCTCGGCAACCACTGTGGCGTTTCATCTGCGGAACCTGTTTGACAAGACGGGGACCCGCCGCCAGGCCGATCTTGTCGCACTGATCCTTACCGGCCTTGCTTCGATCGGCCCGGCCCAAGTGCCCAGCCGAGCGGCCGTCTAATGGGAGTGTGGCCCAGCATAGCTGCACTTGCCGCGGCGATGGTGGCTCTGCCAGCGACGGCAATCGCACAGAACTGGCACAGCGCATACACCGATCTCAATCTGGAGCGTTGCACGATTGTGCAGCAGGCAGACCTCTCAACCGATTTTGCCTGCGCCGGGTGGGACGGTTTCCCCGTTCTGGTGCGATACGGAGAGCATCGGGTCTTTGTTTCCTACGGGTCCGACGCCAGGGACGAGATGGTTTGGCAGCAAAGTGTGCCGAGCATAAACCAGACGGGAGAAACCCTTGAATGGTTGCTCACTGACGGGCAGCGCCCGGTGGCAACGATCCTGCGCTACTTCATCGACCGCAGCGAGATCGGGGGGCCTGACGAACAGGTGCTCGTTGTCACCAAGATTGAGCGGGGCAATACCTGCCACCTCGCCTATATCGACGCCCGCCGAAACACCGAGGCAAACCAAATGGCCCGCGAGGCGGCCCGCGACCTTGTCCCCGGTTGGGATTGCGAAACGATGCCGGCAAGGTCTGTCGGCATCATGGGTGTCACCGGCTTTTCTCAAGCTCGGTGATCCGCACACCCGGTTCTCTTTGGCTGCGTGGGCGGGCCTGAATTGGCCCTCTCGTGCTCAAGGGATTTTTATGTGCACCGCCCCGATTCTGACGAACCGAAACGTCGATCCTGCACTGCAGGAAAAGAGCGGGACGGCGTCAGATGACTTGTGGAGGAGATTGACCGGTTGCCGGCTTTCAGGGGTCAGTCGTGATGGGCGGGCTCGGCCAAGGGACAGTCTTTTGGGTGGTTTGCCCAATTGATTTCCACAGTGGCATGGCCGATGTCATAGCGTTGGGCGAGGGTCTTTTTCACGCGCTCTGAAATCGTGCGGTAGTCGGCTCCGGGCTTGAGCGAGACTTCCAGGGTCGCGGCGGGCTTGCCTGAGGTGATCGACCAGACATGGACGTGAGAGACATCCTCGATGTCTTGTACCGTTTCGAGCACATGGGCGCGCAGCGCGTCGATCTCGATGTTGCCCGGTGTTCCTTCCATAAGGATCTGAACGGCATTGCGCAAAAGCGCCCAGGCGGCGCGCAGGATCAGGACCGAGAGCAGTACCGACAGGATCGGATCGATCGGCGTCCAGCCGGTGAAATAGATCACCGCCGCTGCAACGATCGTGGCCACCGAGCCCAGCAGATCGCCAAGGACGTGCAGCAGGGCGCCGCGAATGTTGACGTGGTTGGTGTCGCCCTGCCGGAGCATGAAAAAGACGGCAATATTGACCACAAGCCCGAGCACGGCGACCACCATCATGGGCCCGGCCAGAACCGGGTGAGGCATGAACAGGCGCTGGATGGCCTCGTAGGTGATCCATACAACCAGCGCAAAGAGCGTTATGGCGTTGACGAAACCGGCAAGCACCTCGAAACGCATATAGCCGAAAGTGCGCTTTGAATCCGAGAGCTTGCGGCCGAACCTGAACCCCGCCCAGGCGAGCGCCAATGCCGCCGCATCGGTCAGCATGTGCCCGGCATCGGCCACCAGCGCCAATGAGCCCGACAGGATGCCACCGATCAGTTCGGCCACCATAAAGCCGGCGGTCAGGGCGAATCCGGCAAGGACCACGCGTTCATTATTCTCGCCGACCTGGGGCGCATGGCTGTGGTGCCCATCGCCATGGTTATGGCCGGCGTGATCGTGGCTGTGGTTTGCGTCGCTTTGGTTGCTGGTCATCGCCTGTCAAATTTCCGGTAAGGTCATTTGTTCCAACATATCAATATATATTCATTTGTAAATATGAAATGCGCCGTCCACGCCTGAGAATTTCTGAGACTTGACGCATGGTCAACGCTCTGCTCTCATAACAGAACAATGATATGTATTACATAACTATGTATCATTGAACAAAGGGAGCATCGTTATGAAGACTTTTCTCAAGGCAGCGGCCATCGCTGCCCTGGCCGGTATCTCATTGCCAAGTTTTGCGCTTGCGCAGACCGAAGGTGGCACGATCGACGTGGCCACCATTGGCGAACCGCCAACCCTCGACCCCATGACATCGACCGCCGATCTGGTCGGCATCATCACCCAGCACATGTTTGAAACGCTCTATACGTTCGACGCCAACTGGGCCGTCGTGCCGCTGCTGGCGGCGGACATGCCCGAGATTTCCGAAGACGGCACGGTCTATACCATCGCGTTGCGCGAAGGCGTGACGTTCCATGACGGCTCGGACATGACCGCCGAGGACGTTGTCGCATCGCTCGAGCGCTGGCTGCGCGTTGCCAGCCGCGGCATGCAGACAGCGGAGACCGTCGAGAGCGTCGAGGCCGTGGACGATTACACAGTGCAGATCACACTGAGCGGGCCCTATGCGCCGCTTTTGTCCCTGTTGTCGCTCAACAATTCGGCGGCCATTGTCATTCCGTCCGAAATCGCCGGCGAAGACGTCATGGAAGATTTCGTCGGCACCGGCCCCTATCAGTTGGCCGAACGCCGCCCGGATCAATATATCCAGCTTACCCGGTTCGACGACTACGCATCGCGGGACGAAGAGTCCAATGGCTATGGCGGCGGGCGTCATCAGTATCTCGATGAAATCCGGTTCGTTCCCGTCCCCGATCCCAACACCCGTATCGAGGGCGCTGTTGCGGGTCAGTTCGATTATGTCGATTCCATCGCCGTGGAAGCCTATGACCGCATCGCTTCTGGCAATACCGAGCCGGTGATGCTGGCCCCCTTCGGCTGGCCGGTGTTCGTCATGAACACCGCCCAAGGCGTCAATTCCGATATCGCAGTGCGCAAGGCCATCCAGGCGGCGCTTGCGCCGCAGGACATGCTGTTGGCCGCGTTCGGGTCGGAGGATTTCTTTACCGCCGACGGGGCGATGTATCCTGAAGGCTATGTCTGGCATACCGAGGCGGGCACCGAACCCTACAAGCCCATGGGCGACACGGAACTGGCGATCGAGCTTCTCGAAGATTCGTCCTATGACGGTTCGCCGCTGCGGATCCTGACCTCGCGCCAGTACGAGTTCCATTACACGATGGCCCAGGTGGCCGAAGCCTATCTCGAAGCGGCCGGGTTCGATGTGCAACTCGATGTCGTGGAATGGGCAACGCTGACCCAGAGGCGCACCGATCCGGCGCTGTGGGACATCTACATCACCCACTCGCCCTTCCTGCCCGAACCATCGCTGACCGGCATCATGTCGGACTCCTCGCCCGGCTGGTGGGTGTCCGACGCCAAGCATGAAGCGCTGGGCGCTTTCAACGCCGAGGCCGATCCCGATGCCCGTGTTGAACTCTGGGCGGCGGTGCAGGAAGCGATCTACGAGGAAGTGCCAGCCTTCAAGGTCGGCAATTTCAATGCGGTTGCTGCCCAATCGCCTGCCCTCGAGGGCATGAACCCGGCGCCATGGCCCTATTTCTGGAACGCCTGGCTCGAACAATAAGCAATCCTCCCACGGGTGCCGGCTTTGCCTGTCCTCCTGACAAAGGCGGCGCCCGGGGAGATCTCGAAGGGAGGGACGGCCAGCGATGTCCCATTGCCAGTCCTTTCCGGCACGGCCATCCTTCCCTTCGCGTCCTTTTTGAAAGTCGTTCCATGCTTGGCGCTGCGCTCAACAGATTGATCGGCATGCTCACGGTGATGGCCATCGTCGTGACGATTGTCTTTATCATTGTCCGGGTGACCCCGGGCGATCCGGCCGCGGTCATGCTCGGTCCCGATGCCACTGCGGCCGATGTCGAGGCGCTGCGCCAACGGCTGGGGCTGGATGGCACGATCCTCGAGCAGTTCATCTCCTATGTCGCAGGCATTTTTCGCGGCGATCTCGGCCAGTCGATCTTTCTCGGTCAGCCGGTGACAACCGCGCTGTGGATGCGGGCCGAGCCGACCTTTTTCCTCACCATCTTTTCGCTGGCCATCGCAACGGTGATCGCCCTGCCGATCGGGGTGGCTTCGGCCTATTGGCGCGGTTCGTGGTTCGATCAGGTGATGACCTCGCTTGCCATGTTCGCGGCTTCGGTTCCCAGTTTCTGGCTGGGGCTGATCTTTATCCAGACCTTCGCGGTGAGCCTTGGCTGGTTTCCGACCTCGGGTTATGGCGGGCCATATTCGCCGCTGGGCGAGCGGCTCTATCACCTCGTGCTGCCCGCAACCACGCTGGGGATCGTCTCCTCGGCGCTGATCATGCGCTTTACCCGCGCCTCGATGCTTGACGTGCTCAACGATGATTATGTGCGCACGGCGCGCTCCAAGGGTATGAGCGAATGGCGGGTTGTGGTCCGTCACGCGCTCAAGAATGCGCTGATCCCCATTCTCACTGTTGTCGGGCTGACGGCGGCGCTGCTGATTTCAGGCGCCATCGTCACCGAGACGGTGTTCGCTCTGCCCGGCGTCGGCAATCTAATCGTTTCGGCGGTGTTGCGACGCGATTATCCGGTCATCCAGGGGGCGCTGCTGATCGTTGCCGGGCTCTATGTTCTGGTCAATTTCGTTATCGACATGCTCTATCTGCTCGTCGATCCGCGTGTGAGGTATTGATGGCCGCGCTCGCTTCTCCTGCACAGGGCAAATCACCCAATCTCTTGATCCGCCTTCTGGCGAGACCGACCGCGGCGGCCGGGCTGATCGTCATTACGCTGGTGGTGCTGGCCGCAATCTTTGCGCCGCTGCTTACGCCCCATAGCCCGAGCCAGCTTTCGATCGTCAACCGGCTGACCGCGCCCAATAGCCAGTTCTGGCTGGGCACGGACGAATTGGGCCGCGATATCCTGACACGCGTTCTCTATGCCGGGCAGACCTCGCTTTCGGTGGCCTTTTCGGTTGTTATCGTCTCCTCGCTGATCGGCATCGTTCTCGGGCTCGTGGCCGGGTTCTTCCGCAAGGCCGACGCGCCGGTCTCGCGGGTGATCGACGCGATGATGGCGTTTCCCGATATCTTATTGGCCATTGCGCTGGTCGCGGCGCTGGGCGCTTCGGCGTTCAACGTGGTTCTGGCATTGGGGATCGTTTACGCGCCGCGCATGGCGCGGGTGGTGCGCGCCTCGACGCTGGTGATCCGCGAGTTGCCCTATGTGGAGGCGGCCCGCGCGCTGGCAGTGCCGACCCCGGTCATTCTCGTGCGGCACGTTCTGCGCAACGTCACCTCGCCGCTTCTCGTGCAGGGCACCTTCATTTTCGCGCAGGCCATTCTGGCCGAAGCGGGACTGTCGTTTCTCGGCGTTGGGATTTCGCCAGACATCCCGACCTGGGGGACGATGATTTCGGCTGGCCGCCAGTTCATGAATTCGGCAAGCTGGCTGCTGTTTTATCCGGGCCTTGCCATCGTCGTCACCGTGCTGGCGCTCCAGCTTTTGGGCGACGGCTTGCGCGACCTCCTCGACCCCCGTCTTGCAAAGGACATCTAAATGATCGGCAACCAGTTTTCTCTCGCCGAAAAGCCGCTTCTGATCCGCAATGCAAAGCCTGTCGGGTTCGCCGGCGTCAAGGCCCCGGCACTCGATATTCTTGTCGGCACAGACGGGAAGATCATCGAGACAGGAACAACCATTGCCGTGCCCGACGATGCCGAAATCCTCGATGCCGGGGGCAGTTATCTTTCGGCGGGCTGGACCGATATCCATACCCATATCTGGTATGGCGGCACCGATATTTCGCTTAGGCCCGAACAATGCGGCGCCCGGCACGGAGTGACCACGATGGTCGATGCCGGGTCGGCGGGCGAAGCCAATTTTCATGGCCTGCGCGAATTGATGATCGAGCCGGCCCTCGAAAATGTCTATGCGTTCTTGAATATCGGCTCGATCGGTCTTGTGGCCTGCAACCGGGTGACCGAGCTTCAGGACATGCGCTCGATCGATATCGACCGGATCGCGGCGACCGTCGAGGCCAATCGCGACGTGATCGTTGGGCTCAAGGTGCGGGCCAGCGCGGTGATTTCCGGTGGCTGGGATCTGGTGCCGGTCAAGCTGGCCAAAAAGCTCGGCCGGGTGCTCAAGCTGCCGATCATGGTGCATGTGGGCGAACCGCCCCCGCTTTACGATGACATTCTTTCGCTGCTGACCGAAGGCGACATCGTCACCCACTGTTTCAACGGCAAGGTGGGTGGATCGATCCTCGAGGACGACGATCTTTACGCTCTCGTCGAGGATGCCGCTGCGCGCGGTGTGGTGCTCGATGTCGGACATGGGGGGGCGTCGTTTTCGTTCGAGGTGGCCAAGGCGGCGCTGGAAAAGAACATGCTGCCCCAAACCATTTCGACCGATCTGCACAACCGCTCAATGGATGGCGCGGTCTGGGACATGGGCACCACGATGTCCAAACTGCTCTCGCTGGGCATGGGGTTCGAACAGGTGATTCACGCGGCGACCATCGCCCCGCGCAAGGCGATCAGGTGCGATCACACCGACCTTCTGGCCAAAGGCAAACCGGCGGAATTTACGATATTCGATCTCGAAAAGAGCGACATCGAGGTCAAGGATTCCAAGGGCATCACGTCGACGCTGCACGAGATTTTCGAGCCACGTCATGCCATCCTTGGGGCGCGGGCCATCGCCGCGCATCGCTACCAACCGGCGCCGGGCACCCAGCTTGCCAACTGCCCTCATTGCGGGTGGGCGCTATGAGAGAACTCGCCCCCGATACGATCCTTTCGGTGCGCGATCTGCGCACCTGGTTTACGACCAGACGGTTGACCGCCAAGGCCGTGGACGGGGTGACGTTCGAGCTCAAACGCGGCCAGACGCTGGCCGTGGTCGGCGAGTCGGGGTCGGGGAAATCAGTAACCTCGCTTTCGATCATGGGGCTCCTGTCGCGTCCCGGCGCAATCGAAAGTGGAGAGGTGCTGTTCCGGGATTCAAAGGGCATCGTCCACGATCTGGCCAGAACCTCGCAACGGGGGGTTCGCAAGCTGCGCGGCCGGGAGATCGCCATGATCTTTCAGGAGCCCATGACCAGTCTCAACCCGCTCTATACAGTGGGTGAGCAGATCGGGGAAATGATCGCACTGCACGACAATATCGGGCGCGATGAGACCCGCAAGCGGGCGCTTGAAATGCTCGGGCATGTGGAAATTCCCGATGCGGCCAACCGGCTCGACGACTATCCGCACCAGATGTCGGGCGGCATGCGCCAACGGGTAATGATTGCCATGGCTCTGGCCTGCAATCCCTCGCTTTTGATTGCCGACGAACCCACAACGGCGCTCGACGTCACCATCCAGGCGCAGATTCTCGATCTGTTGCGCCGACTGCAGTCCCAGTTCGGCATGTCGATTTTGTTCATCACCCACAATCTGGGGGTGGTGGCGGAAATCGCCCATGAGGTGGTGGTGATGTATGCCGGGCGCGTTGTGGAACAGGCGCCGGTCATCCCATTGTTTCAAAAACAAAAGCATCCCTATACCGAAGGGCTTCTGGCCTGCACGCCCAATGCGGAGCGTGATCTGGACCCCGATGGGGAGCGCAGGGCGCTTTATTCCATTCCCGGCTCGGTTCCGCCGATCACGGCCCTGCCGGCGGGCTGCGCTTTCGAGCCACGCTGCCGCTACGCGATTTCCGCGTGTACGACCATCCCGCCCCAACTCGAAAGCGCCGGTTCCGGTCGACTGTCGCGCTGCCTGAGGAGTTCGGAAATATGAGCGTTGCAATGGAAACGGTGCCTCCGCTGCTGGCTATAGAAGGGTTGGTCAAACGTTTTACGGGCCGGGGCGGCAGGACCGTCCATGCCGTCGAAGATGTCAGCTTTTCGATCAAGCGCGGCACGACGGTCGGACTGGTCGGTGAATCGGGATCGGGCAAGACGACGGCAGGCCGCACCCTGTTGCGGCTGATCGAGCCGACGGGTGGCAAGGCTGTGTTTGACGGTGTCGATATTTTTGCGCTCTCCGAGCGTGACATGCGGGCCTACCGCCAGCGCATGCAGATCATTTTCCAGGACCCGTTTTCCTCGCTCAATCCGCGCATGCGGGTCGAAGCGATCCTTGGGGAGGCGCTGGATGCCTGCAATTATCCCAAGGGTGAAAAACGCAAGGACCGGGTTGCAGAGCTTTTGACGCTTGTGGGCCTTGCGCCCGAACATGGAAAGCGCTTTCCACACGAATTTTCCGGCGGCCAGCGCCAGCGCATCGGGATTGCCCGGGCGCTCGCCGTGGAGCCTGAATTCGTGGTGGCCGACGAGCCGGTTTCCGCGCTCGACGTCTCGGTGCAGGCGCAGGTTCTCAACCTTCTGAGCGACCTGCAGAAGCGGTTGGGGCTGACGCTGCTGTTCATCGCCCATGATCTTTCGGTCGTTGAATATCTGTGCGACGAGGTTGTGGTGATGTATCTGGGGCGCGTCATGGAACGGGGACCGTCGCGAGTGGTCTATGCCGATCCGCGCCATCCCTATACCAGGGCGCTTCTGGCGACGGCGCCTATTCCCGATCCGACGCGGCGGCGCGAGCATGTCCCCCTGGCCGGAGACATCCCCAGCCCGATCAACCCGCCATCGGGGTGCGTGTTCCGCACCCGCTGCCCGCATGCCATCGCGGCGTGTGCCGAGACCATCCCGCCCACCGACCATCTCGGCGGTGACCACCACGTTGCCTGTATCCGCCACAATGAATTGGCCCAGGCCTCCTAGAGCCCACGCCCGATCGAACCGGGTTTGGGGCATCAGGAGTTTTGTTTTGTCGTGCGATCTCGCCGGAAAAGTCTTTTCCCGATCGCATTCTAACTGGAGTTTCCCATGACTGTCTCCGAGGCGAAAAAGCGCGCGGATCAAGGCCCCTACGACCGGCTGGCCGCACTGGGGCTGAGCTTGCCTCCGGCCGCTCCGCCGATCGCCAACTTCGTCACCCACGTGATCGAAGGCAATATGCTCTATCTCTCGGGTCAGGGTCCGACCTATCCCGATGGCCGGCGGCATTCGGGAAAAGTGGGCGATACCGTCTCGACCGAGGAGGCCTATGAACACGCCAAGCTAACCGGGCTCAACCTGATTGCCGTGATGGCCGAGGCGCTGGGCGATCTGGGCCGAGTGCGCCGTATCGTCAAGGTTCTGGGCATGGTCAATGCGACGCCCGATTTTACCGAGCACCCCCAGGTCATCAATGGCTGCTCGGACCTGTTCAATGCCGTATTTGCCGAAAAGGGTATCCATGCCCGCTCCGCTGTCGGCTTTTCCTCGCTCCCCAACGCGATCACGGTGGAAATCGAAGCCATCGTCGCCATAGACAATTGAGTACGCCCCAATGACCGATATCCGCAAAACGCTTGGCCTGCGCCCCGTCATCAACTGCTCGGGGACCATGACGTCTCTGGGCGCCTCGATCGTCGTGCCACACGCCGTCGAGACCGTGGCTGCGGTCCTCTCGCAGTGGACCGAAATGTCCGATCTGCAGCGCATCGCTTCGCGCACCATTGCAAGACTGACCGGGGCGGAAGCGGGATGCGTGACGGCGTCCTGTTCTGCAGCCATCACGCTGGCCTGCGCCGCCGCGATGACCGGCAAGGATCTGGCCGCCATCGAGAGGCTGCCCGATGCGAGCGGGCTCAAGGACGAAATCGTGATCCAGACCGGGCACATGGTCTCCTATGGCGCGCCGGTGGAACAGGGCATCCGGTTGTCCGGTGCCAGGGTGGTGCCGGTGGGCCAGGCGACCAGCGCGCATGCCTACCAATTGGCCGGAGCCATCACCGACAAGACAGCGGCGGCGGTTTATGTGATTTCGCACCACGTTGTCGATTACGGGCAGATTCCGCTCGAAACGTTCTGCGAGGTTGCCCATGAAAAGGGCGTGCCGGTGATCGTGGACGCGGCATCCGAATACGATCTGGAGAAATTCCTGAACGCTGGCGCCGATCTGGTGCTTTATTCGGGACACAAGTTTCTGGGCGGTCCGACATCGGGGATTGTGGCGGGCAACAGGGATTTCGTTGCGGCGTGCTATTTGCAGAACCGAGGCGTGGGTCGCGGCATGAAGGTGGGCAAGGAAGGCGTGGCGGGCGCTATTGCAGCGCTTGAGGCCTGGGAAACGCGCGACCACGCCGGGATCAGGGCGCGTGAGCAAAAGGCGCTTGATCTCTGGCAGTCGACGCTGGAGGGCCGCGCCGGCATCACGGCCATCATCGACCCCGATCCCACCGACAACCCGCTCGACCGGCTCAAGGTATTGGTGGACCCCGAGGGCGCCAACATTTCGGCCTGGGATCTTGCCGACCGGATGGCGCAGGGGGCCAGGCCGGTGATCGTGCGCGACCACGAGGTCGAGCACAATTACTTCTATCTCGACCCCTGCAACCTGCACCCCGACGAAGAATTCGTCGTCGCCGAGCGGCTAACCGAGGAACTCGATGCGGCGCGCAAATCCAATACGCCGATCGTTTCCGATTTGCGGCTGCGCGTGCTGGCGCAGGAAAAGGCCATTCTCAACTGGCCCGACTGAGGACGCTGTATTTGCGCGCCGGAGAGAATAATGCAAACTGAACCCGGCGCGGCACTCATGGGAGGATCGCCAAATGAGCACATTGGAAACATCCAAGGACGCGGTGAAGACCAAACGCACGCGGACGAGTGCGCTCGACCGCATCCTGCAGGTGCTCGATTTCCTCCAGAGCAATGACGCGCCGGCTACCGCCTATGAAATCGCCCGCGCCGTGGGGGCGCCGCTTTCAACGGTCTATACGCTGGTCGAGGATCTTGTCGAAAAGGACATGCTGGACCGGTTCGAGGATGGGACGTTGTGGTTCGGGCACCGGCTCTATCATTACGGGCTGACCTATGCCCGCCACGTCGATCTCCTGACCGCCGCCAATCACGAAATGAGCGACCTTGCGCTCGCCTCCGGCGAGACCGTGCAGATATGCGGGCGGGACGGCGATTTCATGGTGGTGCTGGGGATGGTCGACGGGCCCGACCATTTCCAGGTCGCCTCGCAGGTTGGCAGCCGCACGCCACTCAACTGGTCGGCGTCAGGGCGCTTGCTTGTCGGGCATCTTCGCGAGGACGAGCGGCGCGCGATTTTCTCGCATGCCAGTTGCCCCTCACCAACCGGCCGGGCCGAAACCGATATCGAAATTCTCACGGCCACATCACGCCAGGCGCTTGATGCCGGGCTTTCGATACAAGCCGGGGAGTCGGCCTATTCGATTGCCTGTATAGCAGCTCCGATCCTCGATACGGCGGGCACCTGCCGGGCGACCATTTCCATTGTGGTGCCCGACCAGAAGGTCGAGCAGACCGATCCCGATCTCAAGGAGTTGGTGCGCTCAAGTGCGATCAACATCGCCAGACGTCTGGGGTGGTCGCGCTGATCGGCGTTATCAGGCCGGAGCGAACGCCGTGCGGTTGGCGGTAACCCGAGTGGCGATATCGACGACAAGTTCGGTGGCCAGCGTATCGGGGGATTCGAGCCAGCTTGCGCAAAAGGTCAGTTGCGGCATGGCAATGTCGGTCCTGATGAGTTCGAGCCGGCCGGCGTTGAGCTCGGCTTCGACAAGCTCATAGGGGATGACCGCGACCCCGATCCCCTCTAGCGCCAGATGCACGACCGTCGCCATAGACGCACTGGCGTGGAGCTTGATGGCAGGAAGATCGGGGCGGTTGAACAGGGATTTGACCAGTTCGTAGGGCTGGGTCTTGCGCGCGAAGGTGATGAGCGGGAATTGGGCAAGATCATAAACGGTGGCCGGGTTGGGGACGTTGAGCGCGGGGCTGGCGATAAAGCCCAAAGGATATTCACACAGCAGCCGATTGCGCAGCAGCGGGGCGCTTAGAGGACCGAGCAGGAAGGCGATATCGATTTCCTGGGCCAGAAGGCGGTTGCGCAGCGAAGGGGAAATATCGACCTCGATTTCCACCGACAGGTGGGGATAGGCGCGGCTGACCTCCTTGATGAAATGGGGCAGCCATGTGTGAACGATGGTTTCGGCGACCCCGAGACGGATGACGCCGCGGATGGCCGATGCATCGCGCAGGGCGGCCAGCATTTCGGCGCGCATGGCGATCATCTTTTCAGCATAGGCGAGCAATTGCCGGCCCGGCGCTGTTGGCGTGATGTTGCGGGTCTCCCGGGTCAGGAGTTTGGCGCCGATCTCTTCTTCGAGCTGGGCGATGCGGTGGGAGATGGCGGGCTGGGTCGTGTTGAGTTTTTGCGCCGCGCCACGAAAGCTGCCCAGCGAAACCACCCACACGAAGGTTTCCAGTCCCTTGAAATCAACCATCGGCATCCCGTTTCTTGAACTCGTAGCTGGGGTTCACAATGCGCGGAACCGGGCACCCAGTGCAAGCTGGCGGGTCAGTTGCGTCATCACAGCGGTCAGCACCAGCGATGCTGCAAGCGCGGAAAGATAGGCGGGCCATGGCGGCAGCACCAGCAGCGTGGCCGACAGCACGCCGCTAAAGGTTGCCAGGCTTGCGACGCCCAAGAGACCGGCAAAGGCCGTGCGACCAGCCATGGTGCTGCCGTGATCGAGATTGAGCGAGAGCAGGATCACGCAAAAGCCGATGGGAAAGCCCAGAAGCGCACCCGCCAGCGCCGGGCCGAGCGCAGGCGAGAGCAGCGTTACAACACCCACGAGAATGCCGGCGGCAACGCCACGGACGACCAGGGCGGGCCAGCGCGTCGGCGTTGCAACAGGGGCAAGCGGGAGAACAAGATTTTTGCCGACCAGCCGGGCGAAAACGGTTGCGGCGACAAAGATCAGGGCACCCAGCACGAGATGGTGGGGCACAAGCGAGAGCGGCACGGCGAAGACACACCAGGCGGCGATGGCCAAAATGGTTGCGCCGAGCGGGCCGACTGTACGCGCCGACCAGAGATAGGCGAACAGAAAGCCCTGGGTGGCAATCATCGAAAAGAGCGTCCCGGCGGCCATGTCGGAGACGAAGAGCGGGTGTTGATCGCGCACGAGAAAGAAAAAGCCCGGCGCCAGAACGATGGGCAAGCCAGCCAAAACCCCGCCAATGGCCGGTCCGAGCCGGGCAGCAGACCAGGCGATGAAGACAACCACAAAGCCGGTTGCTGTCGCCCGGATGAAGAACTCGGCCCAAAGGCCCCAATCTGTCATGATGCCAGGAGGGTCTGGATGTGTTCAGCGATGTTCAGAACCGTCCAGTCATCCCCGCCGGGCGCAAAAATCATCAGGCCGGTGGCGAGGGGCTGGTCGGCGTGCATGGGCGCCGTGGCAGCGCACCCATCTAGGAAATTGATGGCCGAGGGATTGCGCAGCATCAGGCCGTTGAGGCGGTCGAAATCGGCCTCCACATCGGCAATCAACGGCGCGACCGTCGGCAGCGTTGGTGCGATGAACACATCGTAATTTTCCGCCTGCGCCGAAAACGCGGCGATAGCAGCTGCCCTTTGAGCGCGAGCATCTGCCTCATCGTTGGGCGCGAAACTTTCGGCGGCGCGGATGCGGCGCAGGACGTGGGGATCGCCCTCGGTTTCCATGCGAGCCAGATGGTCGGCATGAATGCGATGCGCTTCCGAAGCAACGATGATGCGGTTGACGTTTCCGAAGCCCTCGAGCATGGGCAGCTCGATATCGGAAAGGATAAGTCGGGCGGCGGAAAGCCGCTCTATGGCGCGCTGAAAATCGGCGGCGACCTGAGTGTCGAGCCCTTCAGTCAGAATGCCGTTTGCCACGCCGATGCGCGGATTTTCGCCGTTTTGTGGCGATGCAACAGTGGCGGAAAGGATGGCATGTGCCGCGCTGCATTGTTTGATCGTTATGGCCAGCGGGCCAATGCTGTCATAGCTCTGGGACAGCGGGAACGCACCATCGAGCGGCACCGCGGACTGGCTGGGCTTAAAGCCGCACAATCCGTTGAGCGCTGCGGGAATACGAACCGATCCGCCGGTGTCCGATCCCAGTGCGACATCGGCGATGCCCAGGGCAACCGATAATGCACCGCCAGAGGTTGAGCCGCCGGAAATCCGGGCAGGATCGAAGATATTTCCCGGATTGCCAAAGTGCGGGTTGAGGCCGACGCCCGAATAGGCAAATTCCGACATGGCGGTGCGTCCGCATCCGACGGCCCCGGCAGCCCGCAGGCGCTCGACGGCGATGGCATCGCGGCTGGCCGGTTCGCCATCGGCGAGAATGGTTGAGCCGGCCGAGGTCACCTGCCCTTTTTCGTCGAAGAGATCCTTGATCGACACCATGATGCCGGCCAGAGGCCCTGCCCTGCGCTTGGCGTCGCCATCGAGCGCCCTGGCTTCAGACATGATCCGATCAGCATCGAACCGGGTGAAGATGGTTTGCAGGACTGACGGCTCCACGTTCATGGCCGTGTCTATGGCGCGGCGGGCGCGATCCTCGGCGCGGAAGGGGATGCCACCAGAATTGCTGCGGAGCGGTGAGATGTCGATCATGGCGGGCTTCCTACGAAATAACGGGCAGGGTCCTTGTTTCGTAGCAGTGTTCGATGGTGCGGCCCAGCACGGGATCAGTCATTTCCATGCGGAAAAACCGGGCCGGGCGCACGCCGCCGGAAAGGACCGCGAAGGTGCCGCACATCATGGCGGTGCCGGGCTCCAACCGCGACGGGGATGCGGCAGAGGGCGAGGCATCGATCAATTCGATGAGCGGGCGGATGGAAGCCAGCGTGCCCTCCTGATAGGGGATCCAGGCCGCGTTTTCATCGTCGCGGATGAAAGATCGGATGGCGATTTGGTCGAGGTGGGAAACAACTTCGTCAAAAGCCCACAGTGCGGGGGCCGTGGGCTTGGCGCAGATCTGCTTGGAGAGAGCCACCGAGTGGGTTTCGAGCTGGCGGTCGGTGTGGTCGGAGCCAAGCCCGAGATAGAGCTTTTTTCCGTCATCGATCACCAGCGGCTCGGCTTCGCCCGAACCGGTTGCATCGACAGTTTCCATTGCCTCGTCGGTGGTGACCAGGCCTGCAGCGACGCGGTAGAACAGCGGCACGGCGCTGGGCGGGGGAACGCCGATGGCTTCCAGTTCTGCAATATGGTGATTGACGGCATCGGTGTTGCGGCCCGTCCAGCCGGCAATGATGGCGCGTTCTATTGTGATGGTGACAGGTTCTGCGCCGGCCACGGCGAAGGTCAATGTATTGGGCATTATTGCGCCTTTGGAAAATCGGCGGCCGATCAGGCCGGAGCGAAGACAAGAGCGATGGCGGGGAACGCAACGAGCAGAGCGATCATCACCAGCATGACAAAAACAAACGGGATGGCGCCGACCATGACGTCGCCCAGCCGCCCCTCCTTGCGGGCGCCCTGCACGACGTAAAGGTTGAGACCGACAGGGGGCGTAATCAGCGCCATTTCGATCAGGACGATCAAAAGGATGCCGAACCAGACCTTGTCGAACCCCATCTCCACGATGATCGGCACGACAATGGGGATGGTTGCGATCATCAGCGCCAGGGTTTCGATGAAAAAGCCCAGGACGATGTACATCAGAATAATGACCAGCAGCATGCCGTATGGGCCGAGGCCCATGCCTTCGAGGAAGGTGGTGAGCTGGCGGCCGAGCCCGGTGGCGCCGAGCGCGTAGTTCAGGAAATAGGCGCCTACGATCACAAACATGACCATGGAGGTGGTGCGGATGGTGCCCAGCAGCGCCTCGCGCATGTTTTCGATGGTCAAGGCGCCATAGAACGCGGCGATGACCATGGCCATGGCGACGCCGACGGCGGCGGCTTCGGTGGGGGTGGCCCAGCCGGTATAGATCGAGCCGGTAATGACGGCGAAGACCAGGAGCACCGGAATGAGATGGGGCAGGCCGGCGAGCCGTTCACGCCACGTAAAATGCCGGCTGGGGCCACCGAGATCGGGCCTGATCGAGCAGATGATGGCGGTGATGGCCATAAAGCCGAGGGCCATGAGCAGGCCGGGGACGATGCCGGCCATGAACAATTGGGGCACCGAGGTCTGGGTAAGAAAGCCGTAAACGATCAGATTGATCGAAGGGGGCAGCAAGATACCCAGCGCGCCGCCTGCCGCGATGGCCCCGGCAAAGAGCCGCTGGTCATAA
>PBNW01000070.1 GCA_002723255.1 Pelagibacterium sp.
AGATGACATCGGTCATCGTCACCACCAACCTCACCTTCGGCGAGTGGCCGACCGTCTTCGGTGACGCGAAGATGACGACGGCGCTTCTCGATCGGCTCACCCACCACTGCGACATTGTCGAAACCGGCAATGAGAGCTGGAGATTCAAGAACCGAGCCTGAACCCAGGCTCAGTGCCCCGCGGGTCAACCGGCTGCGCAACCCTGACCAGCTGCGCCGGTTGACCCGCTCCACAAAGGCGCAAAATGGGGGTCAATATTGGACGCCGATTGGGGGTCAATATTGGATGCTGTTTGACAGTCGACGATAGTCATCCCGCTGCCGCAGCTCCCGCACTGTGCGATGCCGCGCAGGAGATTCCGATGACTGTCGCTTGTCCGGCCGCGACCGAAGCCCCTCGATTTCGCAGCGCTTTGGGCGGCGAAGAACGTCTGCTCGTCGACCACGGCGGGGAAGTAACCATCGATCGTCTGCGCGCCGCCTGCGCCACCTGCAAGCTTCGCGAGTGGCTCGAAGCGACCGAGAGCAGCAGGATTGCCCAAGATCTTCTGGATGTAGCTGTCGTGCCAGCGGCTGCCAGTTTTCTTGCCGACACCCCAGGTTGGCACCTTCGCCTCATTAAGGCGCTTCTCGATCGTCCGGCGCCCAAGTCCTTCAATCGTGTCCGCAAAGATGCTGCGGACGATCTCTGCACGATCCTCAATGACTTCGTATTTGCCCGACTTTGGACCGCCGACGAGCTTAAGCCACCCCGGGCAAATCGCGGTCATCGCCTGCCGATCCTCGACAGCGCGGCGGCGCTTTTGCTCCCACGCCCTCGAGATGCGCTGTGATTTCGTCCTCGATTCGTCGTGAGCGCGAGCCATCACGGCGAGACTTATGACGAGCGGGGTCCAGTCAGCGCGGAGGCGTTCTTGGCTATATTCCTGGCCATCACTCAAGGTGACCACGGTGACGCCGGCGCGGATGAGATCGAACAGCCGTGCGGCGGCATCGAGGACAGCTTCACGCGACAGCCGGTCGAGGCTCTCAACGACAAGGTAGGAACCTTGCGGTACTTCACCTTGCTCGACGAGGTCGAGGAACGCGCGCAGCGCCCCGAATTGCGCATGCCGACCTTTGAACGCCGAACGGCCGAGATCGCGGAGGGTGTCATCAAGTTCAAGGCCGCGCTCAACACACCAACGACGTGCGGCTTCAAGCTGCCGCCGCAGGCTGTCGCCCTTCGCCTGTTCGGGGCTGGAGAATCTAATGTAGCTGTAGGCTTTCGTCATGCACATATGACAGCGCATGCTTGGACATTTGTAAACATGGTATTAAGAAATTGTGCCCGCCGGCGGCGGCGACTTCGAGAGCGCGGCGCGCCACCTCCTGGCCACGAATATCGGCGAGATCGGGGCCGGTGGCATTGGACAAGGCGCGGATGGGCTGGGGTCGGGCCGCCATCTGCCGTCCTGCCAGATGATTGACCAGCGCAAAAAGAGTGTCGATGGCGACGATATCGATATTTTCGCCGGCCCAGGCGGCTTCCGCGCCGCAGGCGGCCGGGCATATGATGCCCAGATCGCGCGCATTGGCGGCAATGGCGGCGGGAAGGATGCCCGTGACCGGCGAAACGCGTCCATCGAGCGCCAATTCGCCCAGCACCATGAAGCGCTCCAGCATATCGCCGGGGATGGCGCCCATGGCAGCCATCAGCCCCAAAGCAATGGGCAGATCGTAATGACTGCCCTCCTTGGGCAGATCGGCCGGGGCGAGATTGACCGAAATATGCTTGGCCGGCAGCGCCAGACCCGAGGCGATCAGCGCGGCGCGCACCCGCTCGCGGCTTTCGCCCACCGCCTTGTCGGGCAGACCCACGATATTGAACCGGGGCAGGCCGGGCGAAATCTGCACCTGCACATCGACCGGCACGGCTTCGATGCCCAGAAAGGCTACTGTGGTGATCCGCGTTGCCATGCCGTCCCCTTGCATGGATGAAAGTGACCCTGAAGCTAGCAAGAAACAAAAGCAAGAACAAGAACGTTTAGCGAACATGCGTTGACCGCATGGGCGATCACCAAGCTGTGCACGGCGCACAACGGAACGGATGAGTGACGGCGGCATTGGTATGGCGAACTGACCGGGTCGATAGCCGCGCCATGTGGCTCCAGTCCCGGCCTATTATCAACAAGCAGATCGGCGCGAACGAGGGCGCGGCCGATGGGCCGCTGCCTTGTTTTTCGTTCAGGCGGCGATTTGAGATTTTTGGAGACCACACGATGTTACAGAGAAAGGACGCCCCGCTCATCCTTGTCGTCGAAGACGAGCCTCTGGTTCGTCTCGATATCACGCTGGCCATGGTCGATGCCGGATTTTCCGTGATCGAGGTGCCCGACGCCGAACAGGCTCTCGAACTGCTCGAGACGCGCGGTTCGATCGGGCTGGTGTTTACCGATGTCGAATTGGCCGGTGCGCTCAGCGGGTTCGATCTGGCCAACGCTGTCAAGGAACGCTGGCCACACATTCCGGTGCTGGTGACGTCGGGCCGCGCTGCCCCGCGTGCCGATATCGCCGACAGTTTCATTGCCAAACCCTACGACACCAGCGCGGTCATTTCCCAAGCACGGGCACTGGCCGCCTGATCCACAGGCTGCATGGCCGGATAGAAAAATCTGTGCCCCGGAGGCCACGCTTCCGGGGCTTTCGGTTTTGTTAACCAGGCTTGTGAGGGGAGCGTTAAGGAGAATTGGGTCAATACAATTTGAGATAGATTTTCCCAAATTGCCGAGTTTTCCGCTCCATGCCCCTGCCGCGTTTTTTCCGCTCGCCCAAGCTGACCAAGACGATCCTGCCGCTTGCGGCCGGTCTCGCCCTCGTCGGGGTGCTGGCCGCCTGCGGGGCCAATTACTATCCCGCCAAGGGCGACAACAAGCCCCATCCGGGCGTGGCGCGCGCCCATTCGCTGCCCATCCACGGCATCGATGTATCGCGCCACCAGGGCAATATCGACTGGCGGGCCGTGGCGCAGGCGGGAACGCGCTTTGCCTATATCAAGGCCACCGATGGCGGGGACTATCTCGACCCCAATTTCCGCACCAATTGGGATCGGGCCCGGGCTGCCGGCATTCCACGCGGGGCGTATCATTTCATCTACTGGTGCCGTCCGGCCTCCGAACAGGTTGCCTGGTTTGCCGCCAATGTTCCGGCCGAAGCCGACGCGCTGCCGCCGGTGCTCGATCTCGAGTGGAACAATGGCTCGTCGTGCAAGCACGACCTGACCCGCGAAGAAGTGCTCGACAAGGTGCGCGTTCTTCTGGCCGGCATGGAGGCCCATACGGGCAAGGTGCCGGTGATCTATACCGACATCAATTTCCACCGCGACGTGCTTGAAGGGGTCCAGATCGATAACCCGATGTGGCTGCGTTCGGTGGCCGCCGATCCCCATGAGCGCTATTCGAACCGCCCCTTTACTTTCTGGCAGTACACACAGACCGGAACGGTGCCGGGCATCCGCACGGAAGTGGACCGCAATGCCTGGTTTGGGTCGGAAAGCGACTGGATTCAGTTCTTTTTGACCGGGTGCGACCCCCGCACCTATATGCGCCTCGCGGGTCAGGGCCGGTGCGCGCCGCTCAAATAGTTTTTTCTGGAAACGCTCCGAATCAGCCCGATCCGCCCAGAATCCCGCTGCTGCTGATGCCGTCGAAAACGAATTGGACGGCCAATGCAGTCAGAAGAATCCCGACGACACGGGAAACCACGGACATGCCGGTGAGGCCCAGAATGCGCTGAATGGGAATGGCGATAAGAAGTGCCAGCCAGGCGAGGGCGAGAGTCGCGACAAGCGCGGCGATCACGATCCAGAATTCGAGATCGGTGTTGGCACCGGTGGTCAAAAGGATCACGGCCGAAATTGAGCCGGCCCCGGCCAGAAGCGGCATGGCAAGGGGAAAGACCGAAATATCGGTCCGCGACATCCCTTCTGCCTCTTCTTCGGACGTGGTGCCGGTGGCGCCCGAATGGCGGGCAAACACCATGTCGATCGCGATCAAAAGCAGCAGGATGCCGCCGGCCACCCGCAGGGCCGGCAGGGTGATGCCGAAGATTTCGAGGATGGCGTTACCGGCAAAGGCAAAGAACAGCAGGATGCCGGTGGCGATCAGAACGCCGCGCGAGGCGAAGACGAAGCGCTGTCTGGCGGTATTGTTGCGCGTCAGTCCGGCGAAGATGAAGGCGATGTCGGCAACGCCGATCGTCGCAAAGAAAGTGGCAAACGCCACGAGAAAATTGCCCGACATCGTCCCGGCCCCCAATGTGCCGCTGTTCCACGTGAATCAGCGTCGACCATACCGGGGGCCGAAGCGCTTGACTACCGGCGGCTTTCGATGGCGTCCCAGACCATGACCGCGATGTCGGGACCGCCGAAGCGCTTGACCTCGCGGATGCCGGTGGGGGAGGTGACGTTGATTTCGGTGAGATAGCCGCCGATCACGTCGATGCCGACAAAGATCAGGTCGCGCTTTTTGAGTTCGGGGCCGATGATCTCGCAGATCTCGTGCTCGCGCGCCGTGAGCTCCGAAAGCTCGGGCCGCCCCCCCACATGCATGTTGGATCGCGACTCGCCCTCGGCGGGGATGCGGTTGAGACCGGCCACCGGCTTGCCATCGACCAGAATGATGCGTTTGTCGCCCTTGCGCACATCGGGAAGATAGCGCTGGATCATGAAGGGTTCGCGGAAGCTCGCGTTGAACATTTCCAGCAGCGAGCCGAGGTTCTCATCGCCCTCGCGGATGCGGAACACGCCGGCGCCGCCATTGCCGAACAGCGGCTTTAAAATGATGTCGCCGAATTCTTTGCGGAAATCGCGGATCTCGGTTTCATCGCGCGTGATCAGCGTATCGGGCATCAGCTCGGGGAAGCTGGTAACGAGGATTTTTTCGGGCGCATTGCGCACCTCTTTGGGGTGATTGACCACCAAGGTCTCGGGATGCACCAGCTCGAGCATGTGGGTGGTGGTTATATAGTTCATGTCGAAGGGCGGGTCCTGGCGCAGCAGGATCACGTCGAACGTGGTGAGATCGGTTTTCTGCCAGTCTTCGAGCTTGAAGTGGAGGCCCTTTTCCTTGTCGTCGACTTTGACCCTGTGCACGCGCGCCGTCACCGTGCTGCCGCGCTGGGCGAGGGTGGAGGGCGTATAATAAGACAGCGTATGACCGCGCGCCTGTGCCTCGAGCATCAGAGCAAAGCTGGAATCGCCAGGCGGGTTGATGGCGTCGATGGGGTCCATCTGTACGGCGACGGAAAGGGACATGAAAAGATCCTCAAAGAAAAGCGTCAGGCGGTAAAGGCATTGACCAGATGGTGCGGCCAGCGTCCCGGTGCAAGCGTTATCACGTCGAAACGGAAATCATAGGTTTGATAGGCGGGGTGCGACGACTGAAACCATTCGGCGCAGCGCACGATGCGGGCGGTGTTGACCGAAGCGAGCGCCTGGTCGCGGGCGAGGGCATTGCCGGAGCGCTGCTTGACCTCGATGAAAACCACGGTGCGGCCCCTTCTGGCAACGATATCGATTTCGCCGACCGGGGTTTTGTAGCGCGTGGCAACGATACTGTAGAGCTTGAGACGCAGCAGCCAGCCCGCAAGCGTTTCCGCCGACCGCCCGGCGCGCTCGGCCCGGCGGCGCGGATCAGGCTTTGGCCTTGAGGGCGAGGGCGGCATCGTAAACCTGTTTGCGTTTGAGACCGAACTGGACGGAGATCAGATCGACGGCGGCGCGTAGCGGCATCTGGGCCATCGCTTCGTCCAGCGCCGCTTCCCAATCGCCACCCGCCTGTGGTGCTGTTCCGTCCGAGCCGGCAACCAGGATTACGGCTTCGCCCTTGGTCTCTTCGGCAAAGGTTTCGGCCAGATCGGACAAAGTGCCGGTTTCGAAGCGCTCGAAGCGCTTGGTGAGTTCGAGCGCCACGACCGCCTGCCTCTCGGGGCCAAGGGCTTGGGCCATGTCAGCCAGCGCCGCACCGAGGCGGCGGGGCGATTCGTAAAACACCAGCGTTTCAGGGCGAGCGATGAGCGGGGAGAGCGCATTGGTGCGCTGGCCGGTCTTGGAAGGCAGAAAACCGAAGAACGCAAAGGAATCGGTAGGCAGGCCCGCGCCGGTGAGCGCAGCCAAAAGAGCCGAAGGGCCGGGCACGGGAAAGATATCGATGCCGGCTTCGCGCGCCGCGCGGACCAAGGGAAAGCCCGGATCGGACAACAAGGGGGTTCCGGCGTCCGAGATCAAGGCGATTGCCCTGCCTTGGCCGATCTGATCGAGGATCGAATCGATGCGGGCGCGTTCATTGTGCTCGTGCAGAGCGGTGCGGGGGGTTTTTATGCCATAGGCATCGAACAGCCGGGCCGAATGACGGGTATCCTCGCATAAGACGAGATCGGCTCCGGCCAGTATATCGAGGGCGCGCAGAGTGATGTCGCGCAGATTGCCGATCGGGGTGGCCACCGGATAGAGGCCGGGCGCCGGGCTTTGAACGAAGACGCGGTGGCCCGATATCTGGTAGGATTTGTCCTGGCTCACGCTTGCCCCTTGGATTGACGCCCTTCTTTTACCATCGCAAGGGGGTTTGTCGAGGCGGGCGGTGGTTCTGTCCGGCGCGAATCAGAGACAGGATCTACGGCGGGGCACAGGGAAAGGGAGTGGGGTTGCAGCACATGTGGACACGGGCACTGTTGAGCGTTGTCCTATTGTTGGCGGTTGCCGCCTGCTCGACGGGCCAGACGGGCATGACGGCCCCGGGCCTTGCCCAGCCCACCGCTCCAGCCGGGCCGGTGCTGGCGCCGGCGCAGGGTGAAATCATCGGCACCGGGCCTGTGCGGGTGGCACTGATCCTGCCGCTTTCGGGCAACACGGGAGCGGTCGGGCGGGCCATGCTCAATGGCGCGCGGCTGGCCATGGACGAAACCGTCCGGACCGGAGGCCAGCACATTCATGTTGTGGTCAAGGATTCAGGCCCCGGCCCGGAAACGGCGCGCACCGCGACCCAGCAGGCGCTGGCCGAGGGGGCCGAACTGATTCTGGGTCCGTTGACCGCCGATGCCGTCGGGCTGGCGGGCGCGATCGCCAAATCCTACGACACCCCGCTGATCGGGTTTTCCTCCACTGCGAGCGTGGCCACCGATGGGGTCTATCTGCTTAGCGTATTGCCCGAAGCCGAGATCATGCGGGCCCTCACCTACGCACGGGCACAGGGCCGCAACACGATTGCCGCGATCATTCCCGATACCCCACTGGGCAACGCTCAGGCCGACGCTCTGCGACTGGCGGCAGGAGAAGCCGGCATGCAGATCGTTGCGATTGAAATGTTCGATGGCCAAGCACGGGCCCGAACCGCCGTCGAACGTCTCGCCCCGGCCATGCGCTCCAACCTGGTCGATACGCTCTATATTCCCGATCGCGCCACGGCGCCCAGTTTCGGCATATTGCTCGATGCGGCCCGGCTGCCGCGTGAGCGGGTGCTGATCGTGGGATCGGCAGACTGGGAGGGTGACGCAGCCATTCTCAACCAGCCCTTTCTGGCCGGCGCTGTCTATCCGGCAATCGATCCGGCGGGGCTTGAGGCGCTGACGCCGATCTATCGTTCGCGGTTCGGCGGCGAGCCGCATCAGTTGACGACCCTGGCCTATTCGGCGGTGCTGCTTGCCAACACGCCCAGCCTGAGCCTTGCAATGCCACCTTACGGGACCGGTCTGGTTTCACCAGCAGGGTTCACGGGGCGCGACGGGCCGTTCCGGCTCCATTTCGACGGGCGCGGAGAATATGGGCTGGTCATGCGGCAAGTGGGCGCGCAAGGCGCCGTCACCATCGACGCAGCCCGGCTGGGCGGCCTGCCGCTGGCTTCGAGCGGCGGAGCGAGCATTGATGCGGGCATTCCGCCGGCGGCGGAATTTCGCTAGGCGGCCAGATCGGCCACCACCGCATCGAGCACCGGCCAGCCCTTGTCGGTCACCCGCAGGCGGCCATTGGGAAGGGTTTCGATGAAGCCGATGGATTTGAGGAAATCGATCTGGGTGGCGGTGAGCGCGCGGCGGGCGAGGGCCTGATAGCGGGCCGGATCGATGCCTTCACGCAATCTCAGGCCCATGACGAGATATTCGTCGCCTTCCTCGTCCCAGGTCAGGGTATCGTCGGTGACCAGCCCATCGCCGGTCTCGATGACCTTTTCCCACCATTTGAACGGCATTTTTTCCGCCGCCGTGGCGTGGCGGGCGCCGCCCATGATCAGCCGGCCATGGGCGCCCGGGCCGATGCCGGCATATTCGCCATAGCGCCAATAGATCAGGTTATGCCGGCTTTCCTGACCGGGGCGGGCGTGGTTGGAAATCTCATAGGCGGGCAGACCGTAGGACGCCGTCAAGTCCTGGGTCATTTCGAACATGTCGGCGGAAAGGTCTTCAGACGGCATTTTCAGTTTGCCGGCGTTGAACAGGTCGAAATAGCGCGTGCCCGATTCGATGGTGAGCTGGTAGAGCGAAAGATGGCCTTCCGAGAGCGCCAGGGCCTCGGTGAGCTCGTCTTCCCACTGGCCCAGCGTCTGGTCGGGGCGGGCATAGATGATATCAAAGCTCGAGCGATCGAAGATCGATTGCGCCAGCCGCACGGCGGCCACCGCATCCTCGACCGAATGCAGCCGCCCCAGGCGGGCCAGCGGCTCGGGGCGCAGCGATTGTACGCCCAAAGACACGCGATTGACCCCGGCGGCGCGATACCCGCGGAAGCGCTCGGCTTCGACCGAGGTGGGGTTGGCTTCTAGGGTGATTTCGACCGTGTCGGCGACCTGCCAATTTTTAGCGATGGCATCAAGAATTGTGCCGACCGAAGCCGGCTTCATCAGCGAAGGCGTGCCGCCGCCGAAAAATATCGATTCGACCAGCCGCTCGGGCGCCCGCCGCGCGGTGGTCTCGATCTCTTTAACATAAGCGCTAACGAAGCTGTCTTCGTCGAACTTGCCGTGGTGAACATGGGAATTGAAGTCGCAATAGGGACATTTGGCCGCGCAGAACGGCCAATGGATATAGATCCCGAATGCATTATTGGCGCTCAAAGCACGTCCTTCACGAATTTGGCAAAGGCGCGGGCGCGATGGGACAGGCCTTCCTTGCCAGGGGCCCAGGAATGTTTTTCCTCGGCGCTCATCTGGCCGAACGTTTTCTCATATCCATCGGGCTTGAACATGGGGTCATAGCCGTGCCCCGAATCCCCGACGGGCGGCCAGACCAGCGTGCCGGGCGCCAGCCCCTCGAAAATCATGTCGGTACCGTCGGGTAGGGCGAGGCAGAGGACGGCATTGAACTGGGCCGTGCGTTGATTGGGCTCGGTCGCGCCCTTTTCGACGAGCAGATCCTGCACCTTTTGCATGGCGTTGGTGAAATTGCGCGGCACACCGGCCCAGTCGGCGGTGTAAACCCCGGGCTGGCCGTCGAGCGCGTCGACCGAAATGCCCGAATCGTCGGAAAGGGCGATTTCGCCTGTGGCTTTCGCGGCTGCATGGGCTTTGAGGCGCGCATTCTCGATGAATGTGGTGCCGGTTTCTTCAGGCTCAGGCAGGCCCAGATCGCCGGCCGAGACGATATCGAGGCCGAAGTCTTTCAGCATGTCCTGAAATTCGACCAGCTTGCCCTTGTTGTGGGTGGCCAGAACCAGCCGGTCGCCGCGCTTGAGCCTGATGGTCATGACGCCCCCAACACGGCGCGCTGGAGTTCGACCAGTTCGGCGATGCCTTTCTGGGCAAGCCCGATCAGTTCGGCCAGCTCCTGGGTGGAAAAGGGCTCGGCTTCGGCCGTCCCCTGGATTTCGACGAACTTGCCCGAGCCGGTCAGAACGAAATTGGCGTCGGTATCGGCCTCGCTGTCTTCGAGATAATCGAGATCAAGCACCGGGGTGCCGCGATAGACACCGCACGAGACGGCAGCCACATGGTCGCGGATCGGATCGCCCTTCAACAGCGAGCGTTCCTTCATCCAGAAGACCGCTTCCGAGAGCGCAACAAAGGCGCCGGTGATCGACGCTGTGCGCGTGCCGCCATCGGCTTCAAGCACGTCGCAGTCGAGAACGATCTGGTTTTCGCCCAAAGCCTGCATGTCGACAACGGCACGCAGGGAGCGCCCGATCAGACGCTGGATCTCCTGGGTGCGGCCCGATTGTTTGCCCGCGGTCGCCTCGCGGCGGGTGCGCGAGCCGGTGGCACGGGGCAGCATGCCGTATTCGGCCGTCACCCAACCAAGACCCTGTCCGCGCCGCCAGGGCGGAAGCGAGGTCTCGACGCTGGCGGTGCACAGAACGCGGGTGCGCCCGAATGCAACGAGGCACGAGCCCTCCGCCTGCGGCGCGACGCCCCGTTCAATCGTTACATCGCGCATCTGATCGCTTGCCCGTCCGCTTGGCCGCATAAAAACTGTCTTCCCGGTGTCTGTTGGCTGATATGGTTACCAGCCTCTTAACCGTTCGAGAAGGCCGGAACAAGCGCGCCTCACTTGGCGGTACCCTGGTTTTCTCCTACTTAGTTAATGGCAATCGAAACAAAGACAGCTTGCGGCGCCACGGCATGGCATCTTGAGTGGGTCGCGCGGTCGAACCGAAAAAACCTGCAACTTTTTCTGACCGCGCTCCGGAATGGTGAATATGGACAGAAACACGATAAATTCGTCAGAATTTTTAGAGGCACTTTCGACACGCAGTCAGGACATCTTCCGGCGGCTGGTCGAGCGTTATCTGGAAACCGGCGAACCCATCGGGTCGCGGGCCATTTCCAAGATGCTCGACATGCAGCTTTCCCCGGCCTCGGTGCGCAATGTGATGGCCGACCTCGAGGAGCTGGGCCTGATTGCCGCGCCGCACACTTCGGCGGGGCGGGCTCCCACCCAGGAGGGGTTGCGGTTTTTCGTCGACGCCATGCTCGAAGTGGGGGCCGTGGACGAAACCGAGCGCGACCAGATCTCGCGCACCGTTTCGGGTGGAAGCCGGTCGGGACGGGTCGAGGACCTGCTCAACGAAGCGAGCGCCCTGCTTTCAGGCCTTTCGCACGGCGCGGGCATGGTCATTGCCGCAAAGGCCGACATGGTGCTCAAGCATGTCGAATTCGTCCGGCTCGATCCTGAGCGGGCCATGGCCATTCTTGTGGGAGAAGACGGACAGGTCGAAAACCGCATCATCGCCCTGCCGCCGGGGCTGACGGCGAGCGCCCTGACCCAGGCGTCCAATTTTCTCGCCCATCATATCGTGGGCAAGACGCTGCAGCAGGCGCGCGATTCGATCCGCCAGCAATCGGAAAACCAGCGCGCCGAACTCGATGCCATCGCGCAACGGCTTGTGGATTCCGGGCTCGCCTCGATGATCGAGGCCGATACGTCCGCTCCGACGCTGATCGTGCGGGGCCGGGCCAACCTGATCGATGACACGATGGCGTCCGACGATCTGGCCCGGGTGCGCCAATTGTTCGACGAGATCGAAACCAAGCAGGGGTTGATCGATCTGTTGAACGATGCGGAAACCGCCCAGGGGGTGCGCATCTTTATCGGTTCGGAAAACAAGCTGTTTTCGCTCTCGGGCTCGTCGGTCGTGCTTTCGCCCTACAAGGACGCCAATGACAAGGTTGTGGGGGTGCTGGGGGTTATCGGGCCGACACGGCTCAATTATGCGCGCATCGTCCCGGTAGTCGATTACACGGCGCATGTGGTTTCAAAGCTGATTTCGCGAAAGGGCGAGCTTTAGGGCCTGTCAGGCTCGAGCTTTGATTTGTCGGCTTTTTGCCACGAGGCTTGAAAAATTTCCGCCCTTGGCCGATATGGCAGCCAAGCTTAATTTCCCCAATCGTTGAAAGAGCAATGATGAGCGACGACAACACGACGCCAGAGCCGAACGACGACATCGATCCGCGCCCCGACGCCGAAGAGGCCGAAGCGGTTTCCACCGAGCCGACGGCTGAAGAGCGCATTGCCCAGCTCGAGGCCGAAAAGGACCAGCTGCGTGACCAGGTGCTGCGCACCGCCGCTGAAATGGACAATCTGCGCAAGCGCACCGAGCGTGAAGTTTCCGACACGCGCTCTTATGCCATTGCCGGGTTTGCCCGCGACATGCTGGTGGCCACCGACAATCTCTCGCGTGCCCTTATGGTCATTCCCGCCGAATTGCGGGAAAACGCCGACGGGACACTCAAATCCCTGATCGAGGGGATCGAGATGACCGAGCGCGAAATGCAGCGGCTCTTGCAAAAGAACGGCGTGACACCGATCGTGGCGGAGGGCGAAAAGTTCGATCCCCACCGCCATCAGGCCATGTTTGAGGTGCCCGATGCCTCGGTGCCCGAGGGCACTGTGGTTCAGGTGGTCCAGACCGGATACGCCATCGGCGAGCGCGTGTTGCGCCCGGCCATGGTGGGAGTCGCCAAGGGCGGCAACAAACCGGCCCCCAAACCCGACGCCGAACCCGGTGAAGGGCTCGACACATCGGCCTGACAAAATTTGATGCAAAGCGGGGGGCGTGCTTGAAGGGCCCTCCCCCCCTCCTTATATAGCCAGCAAGCCCGGGAAACCGGGCCAAATCCATCCCCCAGAGGGGTCCGGCACGACCGATCAATGCGATGCCGCAACGTGAATGGGCGCGTTGAGGGGTCAGGGCCAAATTTAGGACTCGCTCGAGAAATGAGGTTTCGGAATGGGAAAAGTAATCGGTATTGACCTGGGCACGACCAATTCGTGCGTCGCCGTCATGGACGGCAAAACTCCTAAAGTGATCGAGAACGCCGAAGGCGCGCGCACCACACCCTCGATGGTGGCCTTTTCGAACGATGGTGAGCGCCTCGTGGGCCAGCCGGCCAAGCGTCAGGCCGTGACCAATCCCGAAGGCACGCTGTTCGCCGTCAAGCGCCTGATCGGGCGCCGGTTCGAAGACCCGATGGTCACCAAGGACAAGGGCCTTGTGCCCTACAAGATCGTCAAGGCTGACAATGGCGATGCGTGGGTGGAAGCGGATGGGAAGAAATCGTCTCCGTCCGAAGTCTCCGCCATGATCCTGGGCAAGATGAAGGAAACCGCAGAGAGCTATCTCGGCGAGCCGGTGACGCAGGCCGTCATCACGGTTCCGGCCTACTTCAACGACAGCCAGCGCCAGGCCACCAAGGACGCCGGCAAGATCGCCGGGCTCGAGGTGCTCCGCATCATCAACGAGCCGACCGCTGCCGCGCTGGCCTACGGGCTGGACAAGAAAGAATCCGGCACGATCGCTGTTTATGACCTTGGCGGCGGCACGTTCGACATCTCGATCCTCGAGATCGGCGACGGGGTTTTCGAAGTCAAATCGACCAATGGCGACACGTTCCTTGGCGGTGAAGATTTCGACATGCGTCTTGTCGATTACCTCGCTGACGAGTTCAAGAAAGAGCAGGGCATCGATCTGCGCGGCGACAAGTTGGCGCTGCAGCGGCTCAAGGAAGCTGCCGAAAAGGCCAAGATCGAGCTTTCGTCGGCTTCCCAGACCGAAGTCAACCTGCCCTTCATCACGGCCGATGCTTCGGGCCCCAAGCATTTGCAGCTCAAGCTGACCCGCGCCAAGTTCGAATCGATCGTTGAAGATCTGATCAAGCGCACCATTGATCCGTGCCGCGCCGCGCTCAAGGATGCCGGGATTTCGGCTGGCGAGATCGACGAAGTCGTTCTGGTCGGCGGCATGACCCGCATGCCCAAGGTGCAGGAAGAGGTGAAGAACTTCTTTGGCAAGGAGCCCCACAAGGGCGTGAACCCCGACGAAGTGGTTGCCATGGGCGCCGCCATTCAGGCCGGCGTTCTGCAGGGCGATGTGAAAGACGTTCTGCTGCTCGACGTGACCCCGCTTTCGCTGGGTATCGAGACGCTTGGTGGCGTATTTACCCGCCTGATCGACCGCAACACGACGATCCCGACCAAGAAGAGCCAGGTGTTCTCGACCGCCGAAGACAACCAGTCGGCCGTGACCATCCGGGTTTTCCAGGGTGAGCGTGAAATGGCGGCCGACAACAAGATGCTTGGCCAGTTCGACCTGGTCGGTATTCCCTCGGCGCCGCGCGGCGTGCCGCAGGTCGAAGTGACCTTCGACATCGACGCCAACGGCATCGTCAATGTGTCGGCGAAAGACAAGGGCACGGGCAAGGAGCAGCAGATCCGCATCCAGGCTTCGGGCGGTCTGTCGGACGCCGATATCGAGCAGATGGTCAAGGATGCCGAGACCAATGCCGAGGCCGACAAGAAGCGCCGCGAAGTGGTGGAAGCGAAAAACCAGGCCGAAAGCCTCGTGCATTCGACCGAATCCTCGCTCAAGGAGCATGGGGACAAGGTTTCGCCCGAGATCAAGACCGAGATCGAAACCGCCATCGCCGACACCAGGACCGCGCTCGAGGGCGACGACCCCGAAGCGATCAAGGAAAAGGCCGCTGCTTTGGCCCAGGCTTCGATGAAGCTTGGCGAGGCCATGTACAAGGCCAGCCAGGACGAAGCCGAAGCCGCCGCGGCCGGCGATGCGGCCAAGGATGACGAAGACGTTGTCGATGCCGACTTCGAAGAGGTCAAGGACGACGACGACAAGAAGTCGGCCTAAAGCCTTTGCCCTGAAACCGATCAGTGCCGCCTTCGGGCGGCACTGTTATTTCCGGGCGCCAGTTTCACGTGAATCACCGGTGAGCGCTGGTCTTTTCGCCGCTGCCTATGGTAACAGGCAGCAACGATGATTACCTAAGCGCACGACGGGTTCTGACCGTTGCCGGTCCCAAGAGAGATGCGTCATGACAAGAACGGTTGGTTTGGCACAAGAGATGATCTTGCATCCGTCCATTTTCTGCCCCTGCCGTGACACGGGGATAAACTAATCTCATGAGCAAAGCCGATTTCTATTCCGTGCTCGGGGTCGAAAAAACCTGTGACGCCGCCGGGCTCAAATCCGCCTATCGCAAGCTGGCCATGCAGTATCACCCGGATCGCAATCCGGGGGACACCGAGGCCGAGCACAAGTTCAAGGAAGTTTCCGAAGCCTACGACACGCTCAAGGACCCGCAAAAGCGCGCGGCCTATGACCGGTTTGGCCACGCGGCTTTCAATGGCGGCGGTGGCGGTGCCCAGGGGTTCGGGAATGATTTTTCCTCCTCGATGTCCGATATTTTCGAGGACATTTTCGGGGAATTCATGGGTGGCGCACGCGGCCAGCGTTCCCGCGACGGCCGCCAGCGCGGCTCGGATCTGCGCTACAATCTCGAAATCACCCTCGAAGACGCCTTTGCGGGCACCACTGTCGATATCGACGTGCCATCCCTGATCGGGTGCGAGACGTGCGAGGGGACGGGCGCCAAGCCGGGCACCGGGTTTTCGACCTGCCGCATGTGCGGCGGGCACGGCAAGGTGCGCGCAGCGCAAGGATTCTTTACCATTCAGCAGACCTGCCCCCAATGCCACGGGCGTGGGGAAACCATGGACCAGCCTTGCACCGACTGCCACGGGCAAGGCCGCCGGCAGACCTCGCGTACGCTCTCGGTCGATGTTCCCAAGGGAATCGAGGACGGCACGCGCATTCGTCTGGGTGGGGAAGGCGAGGCGGGATTGCGCGGCGGACCGGCCGGCGATCTCTACATCTTCGTTTCAGTCAGACCGCACCAGCTGTTCCAGCGCGACGGCGCCGATCTTTTCGCCAAGGTGCCCATTTCGATGATCACAGCGGCCCTGGGCGGCGAGTTCGAAGTGCCGACGCTCGAAGGCAGCCGTGCCAAGGTCAAGGTCAACGAAGGCACCCAGCCCGGCCAGCGCGTGCGGCTCAAGGGCAAGGGCATGCCGGTGCTGCGCAGCCAGCAGGTTGGTGACCTTTACGTCCAGCTCGAGGTGGAAACCCCGCAAAAACTCTCAAAGCGGCAGCGCGAACTGCTCGAAGAATTCGAAACGCTTTCCAACCGCGACACCTCGCCGGGTTCGGAAGGGTTTTTCGACAAGCTCAAGACAATGTTCCACTGACGTCGGTTGGCTGGACCTTTTTTCAAAAGCCCTTCGCGTTGCGGAGGGCTTTTTGTATGTGAGCGGTTGCGGCGATCCAAATGGCCCGCTTAACTGCCGCCCATCAACAAGGAGACACCAATGGCTAGCGCCCTTACCCTTTGCGGCTCGATCCGCGCCGGATCGGTCAACAAGACGCTTCAGGACGCGGTGGACGCAAAGCTCAGCGAAGCCGGGGTCGCGGTCAATTCGATCACGCTCAAAGATTTCGAGATGCCGGTTTTCAATCAGGATCTCGAGCCTGACAATGTGCCCGAGGCCGCAGGACAACTGGCCGATCTGTTCCGATCCCACGACATCGTGTTTATCGCCACGCCCGAATACAATGGCGGGCTGCCGCCGCTGGTCGTCAACACGATCGCATGGCTTTCCCGGCAAAAGCCTTCGCCCTTCCGGCATGCGGTGTTCGGGATCGGCGGGGTGTCCTCGGGGCGCTACGGGACCATATGGGCCCAGAGCCATTTGCGCGATTCGCTCTCCAAGATCGGCGCGCTGGTCGTGCCGACCCTGCTCGGCGTCGGTCCGGCTTCGAGCGCTTTCGCCGAGGACGGCTCGGTGGCAGAATCGGGGGTCAGCACCAAGATCGACCAGCTGGTCAAAGAACTCACCCATTTTTCACGCGGCGGGATTTAGAGCCGGAGCTTGCGCTCGGGCCCAACTCATGGCATCGAGCCTTGATACACCAAAGCACGCGGAGACATGGAATGGCCGGTGACCTGATTGTCGGGCTCGATGTCGGGACACGCCGTGAAGCCGAGGACATGATTTCCCGGCTCGATGGCATCGTCGATTTCTACAAGATCGGCTATCAGCTTTTCTATGGCGGCGACGGGCTGATCGTGGGCAAGGAATTGCTCAGGGCCGGCAAGCGCGTGTTTTTCGACCTCAAGCTCCTCGATATCGACAACACGATTGCAAAGGGCGTCGCGGCCATTGCCGAAACCGGCGCGACCATGCTCACGCTCCATGCCTATCCCAAGGCGATGGCGGCTGCAGTCAAGGCAGCCGAAGGGTCGTCGCTCTGCCTGCTGGGCGTCACCGTCCTCACCTCGATGGATCAGGCCGATCTCGATGATGCCGGCTATGGCGTTTCGGTTGCCGAGCTCGTGGCGCGTCGGGCGCGCCAGGCACGCGATGCGGGCATGGGCGGCGTCGTGGCCTCGGCCTTCGAGGCGCGGGCGGTGCGTGAGATCGTCGGGCCCGACATGGCCGTGGTGACCCCCGGTATCCGACCTGCCGGCGCGGACAGGGGAGACCAGAAGCGTGTGATGACACCGGCCGATGCGCTGGCGGCGGGCGCATCCCATCTTGTTGTGGCGCGGCCCATCATTGCCGCACCCAGCCCGCGCCAGAGCGCGCAGGCGGTGCTGGCCGAAATGCAGGCGGCGTAAAGGGAAAACAGCATGGCATTGAAAATCGGGGTTGTGGGCGCGGGCGGGCGCATGGGACAGACGGTTATCCGCGCCGTCGCGGCCCATGCCGGCATGACGCTCACAGCGGCTGCCGACCGGGACAATTCGAGCGTTTTGGGCAAGGATGCCGGCAGCCTTGTGGGGCTCGAACCGCTGGGCGTTGCCATCGGGGACACGCCACTCGATATAGCCGACCATGTCGATGCCATCATCGATTTCACGGCGCCGCAATTGAGCGTCGCGCTGGCCCGTCGGGCCGCAGAGCGCAAGCTGATCCATATCATAGGGACAACCGGGTGTTCACCCGAGGACGATGCAGCGATCGCCAGAGCAGGGGGCGATGGCGCGCGGATTGTCAAATCGGGCAATATGAGCCTTGGGGTGAACCTTTTGGCCGCATTGGTCAAAAGGACAGCGGCGAGCCTCGACATCGATTTCGACATCGAGATCCTTGAAATGCACCACCGCCACAAGGTGGACGCGTCTTCGGGCACAGCGCTGCTTCTGGGCGAGGCGGCGGCCGAGGGGCGCGGCATCGATCTGGCCGACCATTCGGTCAAGGTGCGCGACGGGCACACCGGCGCGCGTGAACCTGGCTCCATCGGCTTTGCCACATTGCGCGGCGGCGGCATCGTGGGCGAGCATTCGGTTTTGTTTTCATCGATGGCCGAAACCCTTACCCTGTCCCATTCTGCGCGCGACCGGACGCTGTTTGCCGATGGAGCGCTTCGGGCTGCGCTGTGGGCCGCAGAACAGCCGGCGGGCCTTTATTCCATGGCCGATGTGCTCGGCCTGATCTGTAATGACCGCGTTATCGAACACGCGCAATGACAAGGACTGATTTATGACCGGCACGCTGATCCTCGTTCGCCATGGCCAGAGCGAATGGAATTTGAAAAACCTGTTCACCGGCTGGAAGAATCCCGGGCTGACCGATCTGGGGATCGAGGAAGCCAAAAAAGCCGGACAGGCCCTCAAGGCACGCGGGACCGTCCCGGACGCCTATTTCACATCCGCGCTGAGCCGCGCCCAGCGCACGCTCGACCTGATGCTCGAGGAAATGGGGATCACCGATCTCACCATCGTGCGCAGTCACAAACTCAACGAGCGTGACTATGGCGACCTTTCGGGGCTCAATAAGGACGATGCGCGGGAAAAATGGGGCGAGGAGCAGGTCCATATCTGGCGCCGCTCCTATGACGTGCCCCCGCCGGGCGGCGAAAGCCTCAAAGACACCGCGGCGCGGGTTCTGCCCTATTACGAAGCCGAGATCGCGCCGCTGCTCAAGGCCGGCAAGACCGTTCTGGTCACGGCGCATGGCAATTCGCTGCGGGCGCTTGTCATGAAACTTGAAGGGCTCGACGAAGAAGCGATCCTCAAGCGCGAAATCGCCACCGGGGCGCCCATCGTTTACGGGATCGACGAGAGCGGCGACCGGGTTTCGACCGAAGAGCTTTAATCGACCTTTTCGGGCGTATCGCCCAGAACGTCACGGACATAAAGTTCAAGCACCAGCACGCGCAGCGCCGCAAGCAGGGGTGTGCCCAGCGCCACCCCGAGCGGCCCGAGGGCCACGCCCATAAACAGCAGGAAGATGATGGTCAGGGCCGGGGCGAGATTGACCACCCGATCCTGGATCAGCGGCGTTGTGACATTGGCATCGAACTGCTGGATCAGGGTATAGCCGCCCAGAACGATCAGTGCCGTCGTCCAGTCCTGGCCGATCATCGACAGACCGATGGGAACGAAAGCAAGTATCGGCCCGACAAAGGGGATGAAGTTGAGAAGCCCCGCGATCAGACCGAGCGTTAGCCCATAAGACACGCCCATCACCAAAAGCAGCACCGTTGTCAGACCTCCGACGATGGCCATCAGCGCCAACTGGCCGACCAGCCAATGCTGTAGCGTCGTGCCGGCCTTGGCCAGCACCTCACGCGCCCGCGGGCGTGCCTCGATGGGCAGCAGGATGGCAAGCCCATCGCGATAGCGTTTGGGATCGATGGCAAGGAATATCCCTGTGAGAAAGACGATCACCATATTGGAGAGCAAACCAAACCCGGTGCCCAGCACGGCACCGGCCCCGCCAAAGATCGTCTGGGGTTCGGGAATGGCTTCGACGATGTCGGTGACATCGAAGGTGCGCGCCACCGGCAGACCCCAATCGTTGAGCTGGCTCGCCACCATGTCCCAGGCTTCGGCCAATGCTCTTGAAAGCGCATCGAACTGGGTGACAATGGTCACCCCGCCGCCAATCGCGGCGACAATGACGAGCACCACGACAAAAATCAGGGTCAGGATCACGGCGACGGCGCGCGGCAGAATGGGTACGAGCCGCATCAGGAGCCGGATGAGCGCGTCGAGAACAGCGGCCACGAGGACCGCCGCGAAAACGAGCATGATGATGTGCGCATAGAGCGCGGCAAGCACCAGCGCCAGAAGTCCGATAAATGCCAAAAAAATCGCGCGCGCCAAATCAGCTCTCCGCCCCTTACGAAAAGCTAAGACTCGTGGGGCCCAAGAGTTCCAATTGCGCTATTGCGCCGAGACCAGCCCCGCTTCCCAGCCCAGAATGGCGCGCTTGCGCACGATGCCCCAATGGTAGCCGGTGAGCGCCCCGGTCGAACCCACGATGCGATGGCAGGGGACAACGAAGGAGATGGGGTTGCGCCCCACCGCCCGGCCAATGGCGCGGGCAGCATTGGGCCGGCCGACAGCGCGGGCCACCTCGCCATAGGTCGCGGCACGCCCGGCCGGAACCTTGAGCAGGGTTTCCCAGACCTTGATTTCGAACTGGGAGCCGATCATCACCAGCCGGATGGGCTGGTCGGGATCCCAGCGGTCGGGATCGAAGATGCGGGCGGCGATGGGGGCAATGGCGGCATCGTCGCGCTTGTAGGCGGCATTGGGCCAGCGATTGGCCAGATCCTCGAACGCGTATTGTTCCTTGCCATCATCGGCAAAGGAAATGCCGGCCACCCCATACTGGGTGACCATCAGGCACACCTTTCCGAACGGGGAGGGCGCATAGCCCCAGGCGACCTCCAGCCCCGCGCCCCTGGCACGGTAAACGCCCGGTGGCACCGCATCATAGGTCACGAACAGATCGTGAAGGCGTGACGGTCCGGAAAGACCCAGCTCGTAGGTCGTATCGAGCACGCTCATATTGTCACGCAGAAGTTTTCGCGCGTGGTCGAGGGCCACGGCCTGGGCAAAGCTTTTCGGCGTCAGCCCGCACCAGCGGCGGAACATATCGACCAGCTGGCGCTCGGTCATCGAGAGCGCATTGGCCAGTCCGGCGATATCGGATGCTTCGGGGCCGGGCATCGAGAGGTATTCGATGGCCTGCGCGATGGTGCGATAGGTCTCGTCGGTGGTCATATCGGGAAGCTGTGAAATTGCTGTCATCTCGTTCATGGGTTCACACTATCGACCGATGGCCCGCCCGACGACCCGATTTTTACACCGATCAGCGCTTGGCCCTGCTTAGGGCATGACCGAAGGCGTCGGCAAAGCTGGCCTTGTCGTCGGGGGTCAAGAACCGCCCGATTTCCACCTCGCCTTCGCGGGTTAGGATCTTGAGCGCGGTCACCCGGCCCTCTTTGTCGCGGATCACCGAAAAGCGGATGAAAAACGGATTGAACGAGAGGGCGGTCTCCCGCCCCTTCTTGGTGACATGGCGAATATCGAGGGTGTCGGGCCAGAGAGTGATCTCCTCGAACATCTCGGTATCCCTGAGCGAAGCAGTGAGCGCCCAATAGAGCAGGAGCACATCGAGCCCCAGAAGGCCGACGACGGGCCAGGCCCCCATGGCGTAAAACGCGATGCCGGGAATCGAGGCCATCACACAGGTGAACGCGATCACCCAGCGGATGCCCTTGGGCGAGAGGGAGCGGTGCGGGGTCAGCAATGCGGCAAAGAGCGGGCTTTGGGTCATCTCGACTTGCCTTTTGGCCTTGGCGCCATTCTAAGAGGATTGTCCGCACACAAATCAAATCAATTATCGGCGCACCCATGCCCAAGCCACTGACCCGGGCCGAGATCGAAAAGATCTTCGAGGCCTTCTCGCTTCACGATCCCGAGCCCAGGGGCGAGCTCGATTACGTCAATGTCTTTACACTGCTGGTCGCCGTGGTTCTGAGCGCTCAAGCCACCGATGTGGGGGTCAACAAGGCGACAAAGGCGCTGTTTGCCATTGCCGACACGCCCGAAAGGATGGTGGCACTGGGTGAAGACGCCATCCGCGAGCACATAAAGACCATCGGGCTTTATCGCAACAAGGCCAAAAACGTCTTTCTTTTGAGCCAGATGCTGATCGAAAAGCACGCAAGCGAAGTCCCAGACACGCGCGAGGCACTGGAATCTTTACCCGGCGTGGGGCGGAAGACGGCCAATGTCGTGCTCAATATCGGGTTCGGCCAACCCACGATCGCTGTCGATACCCATCTGTTCCGGGTGGGAAACCGCACGGGGATCGCCCCGGGCAAGACGCCGCTGGCGGTGGAGCTGGCCCTGCTCAAGCGGGTCCCCAAGCACTATCTGTTGCACGCCCATCACTGGCTGATCCTGCATGGGCGCTATGTGTGCAAGGCGCGCAAGCCAGAATGTTATCGCTGCATCATTGCCCAGTGGTGCCGCTATCCGGCAAAGACCGCCGGCTAGGACCAATCGACATTCAGCTTAGGGTGAGCCGAAAACGGCGGTTTTCGAGAACCGGAGCGGAGCGTACGTTCGGGTACGTGAGCACCGGAAGCGCAGAAAACTGCCATTTGCAGGCCGCCATCATCTGAATGTCGATTGGTCCTAGACCGGTTGCGCCTCCGGCCGCTATGGCTTAAGCGGGGGGCAGTATCCATGACAGTTTATGCGGAGCGCCGATGACCACGCGGTTCGACGTCCTGACCATCGGCAATGCCATCGTCGATGTGATCGCCCCGATCGATGACAAATTCCTTGTCGATGAGAGTTTACGCAAATCGATCATGCATCTTGTCGATGCCGATCGCTCGGCGGACCTGTACGCCAAGATGCCCGAGACCAAGTCGATCATTCCCGGCGGCAGCTCGGCCAACACGGCAGCGGGCGTTGCGGCGCTCGGCGGGCGCGCGGCGTTTGTGGGCAAGGTTGCCGAAGACGAGCTTGGGCTTGTGTTCCGCGACGATTTCGACACCAAGGGCATTCACTACGAAACCGCGTATCTGCGCGACGATGTGGCCACCGCCCGCTCGATGATTCTGGTCACGCCCGATGGCGAGCGCACCATGAACACCTATCTGGGCGCCTGCCAGCACCTGACCGAAGACGATATCGTCGAGGAAACGGTCGGTGCTTCGGCCATCACCTATATGGAAGGCTATCTGTGGGACCCCCCGCAGGCCAAGAAGGCCTTTATCATGGCGGCCCATTACGCCCACAAGAACGAGCGCGCCGCGGCGATCACGCTGTCGGACCCGTTCTGTGTCAACCGCTTCCGCAACGAGTTTCTCGATCTGATCAAGTCAAAGACCATGGATTACGTCTTTGCCAATATCGAAGAGGTCAAGGCGCTCTATGAGACCGACGACCTCAATGTCGCGGTGCGCCAGCTTGCCGAAGACGCCGAAATCGCAGCGGTGACCATGGGCGCGCGCGGAGCCATGGCGATCAAGAACGGGGAAATCGTTTCCGTGCCGGCGTTTCCTGTCAGCAATGTTGTCGATGTGACCGGCGCGGGCGATCTGTTCGCCTCGGGATTCCTTCTGGCCACGGCGCGCGGGCAATCGATGGAAGAAGCGCTCAAGCTGGGGTGTCTTGCCGCCTCGGAGGTGATTTCGCACTATGGCGCCCGCCCGGTCGCCGATCTCAAGGCGCTGGCACGAGGCGAGGGGATTGCGGTTTAGACCTTCCGCAACGCCACTTCGTGAATGGAGTGGTCGGCGCCTTTCTTGAGAATCAGATCTGCTCGCCCACGGGTGGGCAGAATGTTTTCGCGCAGGTTCGGCAAATTGATCGATTGCCAGATGGATTTGGCCGTCGAAATCGCCGTCAGTTCCGACAGTTCGGAAAAGCGTTTGAAAAAGCTTTGCGGATCGCGGAACGCGGTTTCGCGCAGCTTCATGAAGCGCTCGACATACCAGGCCTCGAGCACATGCTCGTCGGCGTCGATATAGACCGAGAAATCGATGAAATCGGACGCAAAGACGATTGGATTGCCGGTTCTGGGCAATTCACCGGGCTGAAGAATGTTGAGCCCCTCGACGATCAGAATGTCGGGGCTTTCGACGACCACACGCTCGCCGGGCACAATGTCATAGACCAGGTGGGAATAGGTCGGCGCGCTGACACGCGGCTTGCCCGATTTGATCGCTGCAAGAAACTCGACGAAGGCAGACCGGTCATAGCTTTCGGGAAACCCCTTGCGCTGCATCAGCCCGCGTTTTTCCAGCACCGCGTTTGGATACAGAAACCCGTCGGTGGTGATGAGATCGACCTTGGGCGAACTCGGCCAGCGGCGCAGAAGGGCACTCAGAATGCGTGCGGTGGTCGATTTGCCGACGGCCACCGATCCGGCGACGCCGATGATGAACGGCACCTTGGCGCCATTGTGCCCGAGAAACCGGGTCGAGGCATGATGAATGGCCTGAATGGCTTCGACGTAGAACGAGAGCAGGCGGGTCAGCGGCAGATAGACGATTTCAGCTTCGGCGAGGGAAATCGGATCGTTGAGCGCCCGAAGATGTTCGATGTCCTCGCGATCGAGCGTCATGGGCTCGTCGGCGCGCAACCGCGCCCATTCCTCGATCGTAAAGCTCAGATAAGGCGTGTAGGTAATCCTGGCCATTGTCAGTCCCCGGACCTTGCGGCCTTTTCGGCCAGGCCCGATTGCGCCGTGCGCCGGTCGAGTTCCTCGGACACCTCCGAGAGCGCAACGCCCTCCGAGCGCAACAGCACCAAAAGGTGATAGACCAGATCGGCGCTTTCCTTGACCAGCTCTTCGCGATCCCCGCTCATCGCCGCGATCACGGTTTCGACCGCCTCTTCGCCAAGCTTCTGGGCACATTTGGCGGTGCCTTTGGCGATCAGCCTTGCCGTATAGGAGACCTCGGGCGAGGTGCCGGCCCGCTCGGCCAGACGCGCGTCAAGCGCTTCGATACTCAATGTCATGAAATTGTGCCTCCGTCTCCGCGCCATCCGTCTAACCATTGCCGGGGGCGGGGTGCAAGCAATCAAAAAGGGTTAGTCGAGTCGCATGGGAATGCCGGCCGCCGCCATATGCGCCTTGGCCTGGCCAATGGTGAACGTGCCGAAATGGAAGATCGAGGCGGCCAGAACGGCGGTCGCATGACCCTCTTTTATGCCATCGACAAGATGATCGAGGGTGCCCACGCCACCCGAGGCAATGACCGGCACGTCCACGGCGTCGGCGATGGTGCGTGTCAATTCGAGATCGAAGCCCGATTTGGTTCCGTCGCGGTCCATGGAGGTGACCAGCAATTCGCCGGCGCCGCGCTCGACGGCGCCAATGGCAAACTCGACGGCGTTGAGCCCGGTCGGCTTGCGCCCGCCATGGGTGAAAATTTCCCAGGTGCCGGAGTCGCCGCGCTTGGCATCGACCGAAACGACGATACACTGATTGCCGAATTTGTCGGCGGCTCGTGCCACGAAATCGGGATCGTTGACCGCCGCCGAATTGATCGAGACCTTGTCGGCGCCGGACAACAGCAGCTTGCGGATATCGTCATTGGTGCGCACGCCACCGCCCACGGTGACCGGCATGAAGCAATGTTCGGCGGTGCGGGCAACGACGTCGAAAATGGTATCGCGGCCCTCGTGAGAGGCGGCGATATCGAGAAAGCAGAGTTCGTCCGCTCCGGCCGCGTCATAGGCGATGGCCGCTTGCACGGGATCGCCTGCGTCGACCAGATCGACGAAATTGATGCCCTTGACGACGCGGCCGTCCTTGACGTCAAGGCAGGGAATAATGCGAGCTTTAAGTGTCATCGGACGCCCGCTCCTTTTTTCGAATTCGCTGTCCCCGCGGCTGCGCCACTGCGGGCAAGCTGGCCGTCCTTGACGTCAAGGCAGAGAATGATGCGGGCCTTGAGGGTCATGCCGCTTCGCCCTTCAATATGGCCAGTGCTTCACGTGAATCAATGCGCCCGTCATAGAGCGCCCGGCCCGAAATCGCACCTTCGAGGATTTGCGCATCGGGCTCGGTCATGCGGCGGATGTCTTCTATTCCGGCCAGACCGCCAGAGGCGATGACCGGAATGGACGTGGCATTGGCCAGTTCCAGCGTCGAGGGCCAGTTGATGCCCTTCAATACTCCGTCGCGGTCGATATCGGTATAGATGATCGCTGCGACGCCGGCGCCCTCGAAGCGGCGGGCAAGGTCGATGGCAGAGAGTTCGGAGGTTTCCGCCCAGCCCTCGACGGCCACCTTGCCGCCGCGCGCATCGATGCCGACGGCGACCTGTCCGGGAAAGGCTTTGCAGGCGGCCTTGACCAGTTCGGGATCGCGCACGGCGACGGTGCCCAGGATCACCCGGGCCAGGCCTTTGTCGAGCCAGTTTTCAATATGGGCCAGCGTCCGGATGCCGCCGCCGAGCTGCACGGGAAAATCGACGGCCTTGAGGATCGCGTCCACAGCAGCGCCATTGACGCTCTCACCGGCAAACGCGCCATTGAGATCGACGACGTGCAGATACTCAAATCCCTGACCCTCAAACAGCTTGGCCTGAGCGGCGGGATCGTCGTTGAAGACGGTGGCCTGCTCCATATCGCCGAGTTTGAGCCGGACGCATTGACCGTCCTTGAGATCGATGGCGGGAAACAGGATCATGGGCGCCATTTCAGAAAGTTCGCGATCAGGGCCAGCCCGAGGGACTGGCTCTTTTCAGGGTGGAACTGGGTGCCGAAAATATTGTCGCGGCCGACAATGGCCGTGATGGCGCCACCGTAATCGGCGGTGGCGATCACCTCGCTAAGGTTCTCGGCTTTCATGTGATAGGAATGGACGAAATAAGCGTGCAGTCCGGTTTCGCCTGTCTCTATGCCGTCGAGCAGGGCATGGGGACGGGAAACGCTCAGCGTGTTCCAGCCCATATGCGGCACCTTCAGTGCGGGGTCGGAGGGCTCGATCGTTTCGATGGCGCCAGCGATCCAGCCCAGCCCTTTCGTTACGATCTTTTCGCGACCGACGCTGGCTAAAAGCTGCATGCCCACGCAGACGCCCAGGAACGGTGTGCCGCCGGCCATCACCTTTTCATTGAGCACGTCGTGCATCCCCGGCACCGCATCGAGCCCGGCCATGCAATCGGCAAAGGCGCCGACGCCGGGCAGGACGATCCGGTCGGCCTTGCGGACAAGATCGGCATCGGAGGTGACGATGATCTCGGCCCCGGTTCCCTCGGCGGCACGGGCGAAGGCCTTTTGCGCCGATTTGAGATTGCCGGCGCCATAATCGATGATTGCAACGGTTTGGCTCATGGGCGCTATCCGTAGTTTCGGTTCAACCAAATCCGCTCGGCAGAGACGGTGCTGTCGGCTGCAAGTTCGCCGCTGGGGATCCAGTTGCGGCCTTCCAGTGCGCGGCCGGCGATCGACGCGGCTGCAAAGCCGGTCCACAGCGCAAAGATCAGATAAAGAAGCACTGCAAGTTCATCCCCGAATTGGGGCGCGAGCATAACAAGGCCAAGCGTCACCACAAGCCAGAGCACAAGATAGGCCATGGCGCCGCGGGCGAGCGCCCAGATCGGCGCAAACAGAAAGGCCGCCCAACTGAACTTCTCGGGCAGAACCCAAATGGCGTCGGGGCCGTTTTCCGGCTTGGCGTAGATTGTATAGAGGGTCATGAGACCGGTCCGTAACGGGGCCTTGCCCCAGCCTAAATCCTACAACACGCCCTTGGTCGAGGGCACCTGATCGGCAGCGCGGGTGTCGATTTCGACCGCCTGACGCAACGCGCGCGCCAAAGCCTTGAACAGGCTTTCGGCGATATGGTGGTTGTTGTCGCCATAGTGGGTTTCGGCGTGCAGCGTGATCCCGGCATTGATGGCAATCGCCTGGAAAAACTCGCGCACCAGTTCTGTATCGAAAGTGCCGATCGTGGGTGATGTGAACTGGACGCGCCAGACAAGGAACGGCCGGCCCGAAACATCGAGCGCCACCGTGGATTTGGTGCCGTCCATGACCAGGTCGCACGCCCCGTAGCGGACAATGCCTTTCTTGTCGCCCAGCGCATCCTTGAGCGCCTGACCGATGGCAATGCCCACATCCTCGACCGTGTGGTGATCGTCGATGTGCAGATCGCCCTTGGCGTGGATCGCCATGTCGATCAGGAAATGGCGCGAAAGCTGGTCGAGCATGTGATCGAAAAAGCCGACCCCGGTTTCGATCTGCCGCACGCCATTGCCATCGAGATCGACGGCGACGGCGATCTCGGTCTCGTTGGTCTTGCGATCGAGCTTTGCCTTGCGCATTGGGTCCATCCCCTGGGAAACTCGGGCCTTGCATTAACAGCTTGAGGGGCGGCGGGAAAGCCCGGCATGGTGCCCTCGCATTGCATTTAGCCCAGCCAATCCTAAATAAAGGCCAACACGCGTTTTAATGTGAAAGGCATTTGAGTTTCAAATGACGACAATCGTTTCAGTACGCAAGGGCAATCAGGTCGTGGTGGCGGGTGACGGGCAGGTCTCACTCGGCCAGACCGTCATGAAACATTCCGCCAGGAAGGTCCGTCGGCTGGCAGGCGGGTCGGTGATCGCCGGATTTGCCGGCGCCACCGCCGACGCCTTCACACTTTCCGAGCGGCTCGAAGCCAAGCTCGAACAATATCCCGGCCAGTTGATGCGCGCCTGCGTGGAGCTGGCCAAGGACTGGCGCACCGATCGGTATCTGCGCCGGCTCGAAGCCATGATGATCGTGGTCGACAAGTCCGATTCGCTGATCCTGACCGGGACTGGTGATGTTCTGTCCCCCGAGGACGGGATCGCGGCCATCGGCTCGGGAGGCAATTATGCCCTTTCGGCAGCGCGGGCGCTCATCGACAGCGACAAGAGTGCCGAAGATATCGCCCGCAGATCGATGGCGATCGCCGCCGATATCTGCGTTTACACCAATGCCGATGTGACGGTCGAAACGATCGAGCTCGAATCTTGAGCCTTTCGATCCGCCAGATTGGACCTGATGAGGCCGAGGCCTATCGGACGATCAGGCTGATCGCGCTGGAGGGCGATCCGGCATCGTTTGCATCGGACGTCCAGACCGAGCGGGATCGCCCGCTCGACTGGTATGCGCAAGGCACGCGCGACGCGGCGATCTTTGTGGCGTTCGAAGACGATCGACCGGTAGGGATGGCGGGAGTGTTCGTTTCCGACCGGGACAAGACCAGCCATATCGGAACGATATTCGGCGTTTACGTTCTCCCCCAATACCGGAGGGCCGGGCTGGCGGTCGCACTGATGGACACCGTAATCGCCCGTGCGAAAACCAAGGCCCGGCAGGTTCATCTCGGCGTCGCCGTGGACAATTGCGCCGCCCTCAAACTCTATCATCGGCTCGGTTTCCAGACCTATGGCACCGAGCCGCGCGCCCTCAATGTCGATGGGCGTTTCATCGACGAGCACCTGATGGTGCGGTTTCTGGACAAAGAAGACAGATAATGACTGACAGAAGTTTTTCCCCCCGCGAGATCGTTTCCGAGCTTGACCGCTACATCGTCGGGCAGTCCGACGCCAAGCGGGCCGTGGCCATTGCGCTGCGCAACCGCTGGCGCCGTCAGCAATTGCCCGAGGATATCCGCCGCGAGGTTTCCCCCAAGAACATCCTGATGATCGGGCCGACCGGCGTGGGCAAGACCGAAATTTCACGTCGCCTCGCCCGGCTGGCCCAGGCGCCTTTCGTCAAGGTCGAAGCCACCAAGTTCACCGAGGTTGGCTATGTGGGCCGCGACGTCGAGCAGATGATCCGCGATCTTGTCGAAGCCGGCATCGTGATCCTCAAGGACCGCAAGCGGGCCGAAGTGAAGGCCAAGGCTCATCTCAACGCCGAGGAGCGGGTGATCGACGCGCTGGTGGGGCAGTCGGCGACGCCCTCGACCCGCGAGGCATTCCGCAAAAAGCTGCGCGACAACGAACTCGACGACAAGGAAATCGAGATCGAGGTGCCCGCCACTTCGGGCATGCCGATGTTCGATATTCCCGGCATGCCGGGCGCCGGGGCGGGGATGATCAACCTGTCCGACATGTTCGGCAAGGCGTTCGGCGGCAAGACCCAGAAGCGCAGCGTCAAGGTCAAGGACAGCTACGAAATCCTCATCAATCAGGAGGCCGACAAGCTGCTCGATCAGGACAAGATCAATGCCGAGGCCATCGAGCTGGTGGAAAATCACGGCATCGTCTTTATCGACGAGATCGACAAGGTGGCTGCCAAGGAAGGCGGAGTGACCGGTGGGCCGAGCCGGGAAGGCGTGCAGCGCGATCTGTTGCCGCTGATCGAAGGCACCACGGTTTCGACCAAATACGGTCCGGTCAACACCGACCATATCCTGTTCATCGCCTCGGGCGCCTTCCACGTTTCAAAGCCGTCCGATCTTCTGCCCGAACTTCAGGGCCGCCTGCCCATCCGGGTGGAGTTGCGCGCCCTGACGCGCGAGGATTTCATCAAGATCCTCTCGGACACCGAATATTCGCTGATCCGGCAATATGTGGCGCTGATGGGCACTGAAGGGGTGACGCTCGAATTTACCCCTGACGCCATCGAGGAAGTGGCCAGCATCGCGGTCTCGGTCAATTCGACCATCGAAAACATCGGCGCCCGGCGTTTGCAGACGGTGCTGGAAAAGCTGGTCGAGGACATCTCGTTTGAAGCCCCCGACAAGTCCGGAACCACTCTGACCATCGATGGCGAGCGTGTGCGCGAGACCGTGGGCAAGATGGCCGGCGATACCGATCTGAGCCGGTATATTCTTTAAGGAGCGCCCCGAGCCACCACACATCCATCCTCTCCCCGACCGGGGAGGGGATGGGCGGGCCGGAACCTAGCGGCGCGGTTCGATGAGGTCCCACAGATTGCCGAATGCGTCCTCGAAAACGGCGACTATTCCATAGTCCTCGTTTCGGGGTGGCTCGCGAAACTTAACGCCCCTGGCACTATAGAGCGCGTGGTCAGCGGCAAAATCGCTGGTGTGAAGAAACAGAAAGACCCGGCCACCGGCCTGGTCGCCGATCGCGGTCTCCTGGCGCGAGCCTACCGCACGGGCCAGAAGCAGGCAAAATCCTGAGCCGTCGCCTGGGCTGACACGCACCCAGCGCTTGCCGTTTTCCAGCGGGGTGTCTTCGCAGAGCGTGAATCCCAGAATGCCACAGTAATAATCGATCCCGGCCTGATAATCTGGCACCAGGATAGAGACCATGGCGATGGTGCGCCGTGGATCGGTCATTGCCGTTTCACCGCCCTTTTCATGATTTCATCGCGGATCGCCTTGCAGTCCTCTGGAGACAAATTGCCCATTTCCCGACCCAGAACATTTGTCAATTCGGTCGCCTCGGGCGCCATGCCGGCGGTATCAATGGCCATTTTGGGGTCGGAGATTTCCGCCAGGCGCTGGATTTCCTCGGCCTCGTCCCAGATCACGTTGAAATAGGCGATCATGCGCTGCACCAGAAACCAGGTGGGCTTGCCGCGCTTGCCGTGTTCGAGGGCCGAGAGATAGGCGCTCGACACATTGAGGGCTTTGGCCATGTCCTTGAGCGCGATGCCGCGATCGGCGCGCAGCTTGCGCAATTTGGCTCCCAGCGGGGTCACATCTGCCTCTTGCGTTTGAGCCGGACATAAAGCGCGCCGCCTCCGCCATGGCTCTGGTGGGCGGGATCGATCCCGGCAACCATGGGGGCAAGCTCTTTGGCATTGAGCCAGAGCGGCACCATTTCGCGGAGCACGCCCTTTTGCTCGAGCTGCAGATATCCGGTCTTTTTGATTCCCTTGCCGGTGATGACAAGTACCGTCCTGTCGCCGCGCGCCGCGCGGGCAGGGATGAAGCGCTCAACGGCCGCGCGCGCCTGATCCTGGGTCATGCCGTGCAGATCAAGGGTTGCATCGATCGGTTCGTGCCCGCGCGCCAGCCGCCGCTTGAGATTGGGCTCGATCGATTTTTCCCAGGCCGGGACCTTGGACGCCGCGATCATCGGGCCGGCCGAGGGCAGGGGCGGACGAGCGAACCGCGGAGCGGTGTCGATGGGCCTGGCCGCTTCGGGCTCCTCGACTGCATTTTCGAGCGCTTCGAGCACGGCCTTGGGGTCGGTGCTCTTGCGCCGCAACAGCGGGTCGACTGTGTTGCCCACAGCATTCCACAGGTGCCAGTCGCGCACCGGCCCGGATTTTTTCGGGCGGGGTCCGGGCGGTTTGCGCGCCATGGCAAGTCTGCCTTTTTGGCCTAGTCGAGGTCGTTGGTCGCGACGAGCTTCCAGTTGGGATCGCGCGACCTTGTGTTGCGCATGAAGGTCCATTCGTCGGCGATCGCCACGACCTGGCCCGGCGTACCCTCGACGATCTCGCCTTCACGATCCTTGGTGATCGAAACCACTTCGGCGTCGATCCTGAGGGTAACGACGGCATTGCGCTTGTCGAGTTCGGCTTCGACGAACGCAATGTTGGAAAGGCCCACAAAGGTAAAGTCGACGGTATGACCCGCTGCTTCGCGTTCGGAGATGGCGCTGTCGAAACTGTCATAGACATCCTTGTCGAGCAGCATCTTCAAATTCTTGCGGTCACCCGACGCATAGGCCGAAACGATCATTTCGTAGGCCGATTTGGCGCCCTCGAGGAACTGCTTGGGTGAAAAGGCGGGATCGGCTGCCGCGATGGCGCGCAGCCCTTCTTCGATCTCGGTCTTGCCGGATCCGAATTTTTCGATCTCGGCTTCGAGCTTGCGCTGGACCCTTTCAGCCTCTTCGGCATCCTGGGGATTGCGCCGCGGCATCGGAACCACTGTATCGTCGTTGTCCGACTTGGTGCGCGATATCGACTCGTAGCGCGTCGAGGGCGGGCGCTCATTGCCGGTGCGGGTGCCCAGAACCGAGCGGAGACGCAGGAGCACTACGATGGCCACCACGATGACGATAAGGGTGGGAAAGTCGAGAAATTCGCCCATGAGTGAAATTCTGGCTCCAAAATGAAAGGTTCTGTCCACCGCCCGATCCGCAACACCAGTTGACTGGCGGGGGATCGGGGCGGTTCGCAATCTGGTTGTCGTGACCTATATATATGCAAACGCGCCCTGCAAACCAGTTTGCAGTGGCATTATTGTGATCGAAGGGTTTGCCCGGCACGATCGGTGCACGGTGGCGAACCCGACAAACCACAGGGAGCTTGCTCGGCGTGGGACGTTTCATACTTCTTGGAATTTTGCTGCTGCCATTTCTCGAAATCGCCGGATTCATCTGGGTCGGCGGGCAGATCGGTATTCTCTCGACCCTTGCCGCCATCGTCGGAACGGCCGTAGCCGGTGTCCTGATCGTCCGGTGGCAGGGGCTGGGCATGGTGCTCGACAGCCGGGCCATGATGGCGCGGGGCGAGATGCCACAGCGCCAGTTTGCTGAAATGATGATGATCGCGGTGGCGGGGCTGTTTCTTCTGGTCCCCGGTTTCATCACCGATGCCAGCGGCTTTGCGCTGCTCATCCCGCCGGTGCGGCACTGGCTTTACGGACAGATGAGCCGGAACATGGTGGTGGTCACCACCTATCGGCCCTCCCAGCCCGGTCCGGCCCATAAATCGATCGACCTCGACAATGACGATTACCGCTAATGCGGGTCGAGCAGAACGGAACCGGGTTTGCGGCTCGGACACGCGAGAAATCAAAGGTTTGGAGCCGGGGACTTGATTCAATCAGATCCTGACACGCTCCAGCCGATTTTGCGCGTCTGTGCGCCAAACCTTGTGAGCCGGCCACAAAAGTGCTAGCCAAACGGCAAATTTGCGGTCCTTGCCGGGCCGCTCTGGCGAACCGGAGATAGGGACATATTGGCCAATGGCTGACGACAACACAAACAACGATGCGGCCGCCGCCGCCGGGCCGGAAGGAACTGCCCCCGCTTTTGGTATCGTGGGACAGTATGTGCGCGACCTGAGCTTTGAGAATCCCAACGCACCGGCTTCGCTCGTGCCTGGACAGGTCAATCCCGGTTCCAACGTCAACATCAACGTTCAGGTCAAAAAGCAGGGCGATGACGTTTATGCCGTCGAAATCGGGCTCAACGTCAAGACCGAACGCGAGGGCACTGTGCTCTATGCGGTCGAGTTGGTCTATGGCGGCCTGTTCCGCACCCGCAACATACCCGAAAACCAGCTCGGCGCGCTCTTGATGGTCGAAGCGCCGCGGCTGATCTTCCCGTTCGCGCGTCAGGTTCTGGCCTCGACGATCCAGGCGGGCGGCTTTCCGCCGCTGTTGCTCGAGCCTGTCGATTTTCTTGCGCTTTACCGCCGCAATCTGGCAGCGGCAGCCGACAAGAACAAGACCGAGGGCACAGCCGACGCCACCGAGGTCAAGCCGACCGTCAACTGAGCAGTTTCAACCGCACAGATGCGAAAGCCCCGGGAAAACCGGGGCTTTTTTGTTTCCGGCCGGCAAAAAAGCCAGGCCTATTCGACCTCGACGTCCAGCGTTTCGTATTTGAGCCACACGGCGCTGTCCCCCATCTGAGCGATAAAGGCCGCATGTGCCAGCTTTTCTGGCGCCGTCAGGCGCGCAGGCAGGGGCGTGGGGCGCTGGCGGGCCGGCGGACGGGTTCCCGCCCCCCGTATCGAGGTTTCGGCCTCAGCGGACAGGGCAAGCGCCACCTGCCGGCCACCGATCAGCTCGAGATAGACTTCGGCAAGGATCTCGCTGTCGAGCAGCGCGCCGTGCAAGCTGCGGCGTGAATTGTCGATGCCGTAATGCTTGCACAGGGCATCGAGGCTGACGCGGGCGCCGGGGTGAATCTTTCTGGCCAGCATCACCGTGTCGATGACTTCATTGGCAAGGCGCCCGCGGCCGGCCGCTTCGAGCTCGGCGTTCAAGAACCCCATGTCAAAGGGCGCATTGTGGATGATGAGGGTGTCTTCGCCGACAAAGTCGGCAAAGGCCTGCGCCACCTCGGCGAATTTGGGCTTGTCGCGCAGGAAGTCTTCGGACAGCCCGTGCACGCGAAACGCCTCTTCGGGCATGTCGCGCTCGGGATTGATATAGACATGGTAGTGACGGCCGGTCGGAACGTGGTTGATCAGCTCGACGCAGCCGATTTCCACCAGCCTGTCGCCATTGGCCGCCGAAAGGCCGGTGGTTTCGGTGTCGAGGACGATTTCGCGCAAAAGGCTCATGCCCGGACCTCTTCAAGCAGGGCGTCGATGACGGCATCGGTGCGCGCGATGGTGTCGTCTATGGTTCCCGAGGTATCGATGGCGTAATCGGCCCTTGCCCGTTTTTCGTCCTGGCTGAGTTGGCGCGAGAGGATGAAATCGAGCTTTTCGCTGCTCATGCCCGGGCGGGCAAGCACCCGCTGGCGCTGGATCTGGGGATCACAATGGATGGTCACGACCTTGTCGATGGAATATTTGACGCCGGTTTCAAAAAACAGCGGGATTTCGATGACGGCCAGATCATGGCCTGCCGCTTCTACCTCGTCCATGAATTCAAGCGCCTTTTCGCGCACCATCGGGTGGATGACTTCCTCGAGTTCGGAAATCCGGTGGGGTTCTGCCGCAATCGCGGCGCTGAGCGCTTTGCGATCCACCATGCCGTCGCGCACGGTGCCGGGGAAAAGCGTCTCGACCAGCGCTGCGGCCTGTCCGGCGTAAAGTTCGTGGACGGCCTGGTCTGCCGAATAGGTTGGAAAACCCCGCTCGCCAAAGCGGGCAAGCACTGTCGATTTCCCCGTGGCGATGGAACCGGTGACCACAACGCGCAGCATTTTTCCCTCGAAAACTTCTCTCTTACTGCCCGAGTGCGGCCAGAACACGGTTTCTGAGCGTTTCGGTTACGGCCGGCGCGACGCCGAACCACGCGCGAAACCCCGGAACCGCCTGATGGAGCAGCATACCCAGCCCATCGACGCTGGCAAACCCCTCGGCCCGAGCCTGGGCCAAAAGGGGGGTAATGAGCGGTGTATAAACGATATCTGTGACCACCGCCCCCTGCGCCAGAGGCGACAGATCGAGCCCATTGAACTGTGTGCCCTTCATGCCGACCGCGCTCGTGTTGACGAGCAGCCCCGCGCCCGCCATTCGCGAGCCGATCTCAGAAAGCGGCCCCGGCACGATCGTCGGGCCGAATTCGTCTGCCAGCGCCCGGGCCCGGCCCAATGTGCGGTTGATGAGCTCTATACGCGGCACGCCGCGGTCGACCAGGGCGGCCAGGATGGCCCGCGATGCGCCGCCGGCCCCGATCACCACCGCCGATCCAAGCGCCTCGTCCCAGCCCGATGCCTGGGCATCGAGATTGGCGAGAAACCCTATATAATCGGTGTTCGTTCCCCAGATCTTGCCGTTGTCGGCCACCAGGGTATTGACCGCACCGATCCGTCTGGCCAGCGGATCGACCTCATCGATCAGCCCCATCACCGCTTCCTTGTGGGGGATGGTGACATTGCCGCCCACGAATTCACCCGCGCGCAGCCGGGCTACCAAGCCGGCAAGATCGGACGGCGCAATTTCGATCGCTTCATAGCTGGCCTCGAGCCCATGCTCGGCAATCCAGCTCTGATGGATCAGGGGGGATTTGGAATGGGCGATGGGGTGACCGATGACAAAGGCTTTTTTCATGATCCCGGCTCAAAGCTTTCCGGCGCATGCTGTTCGAGCGCTGCCAGAAGCGGCAGAAGCGGCAGGCCCAGAATGGTGAAATAATCGCCCTCGATGCTCTCGAACAGGCGGATCGAGGGCCCTTCGAGCCTATAGGCAGCGACCGAATCAAAAATTGCCTCGCCCTCGAGATCGAGCACGCGATCAACGGTTTTTCGGGTAAAGGACTTAAAGGTCAGCACCGCGGTTTCGACAGTGCTCCAGACGATTTTTCCCCCGCGGGCCAGCGCAACACCGGAATGGAGCTGATGGGACTTGCCCGCCATGGCCATCAGCCGCTCGGCGGCATCTTCGCGGTCAAGCGGCTTGTGGAGGCCCTGGTCCTGGAAAGCAATCGTCTGATCGGCCCCGATCACAAGCGCCTGGGGTGTCATGGCGCTAACGGCAAGCGCCTTGGCCTGTGCCAAAAGAGATGCAAGGCCCGCGCGATTCTCGCCGCGGGTCAAGGCCGCCTGTTCGATTTCACGCTCGTCGACCCCGGCGCTGGCCACCGAAAACCGCAAGCCCGCGTTCTCGAGAAGGCTTTTCCGCGTTGTGCTTTTGGAGGCAAGGATCAACATGGCCGGGCTTTTGCGATTGGAGACGGAACGAGCTTTTCCACATGCGCTCTCACAGTTAAAGCCCATTTCGAGTTCCGGCCGTGCGGGGGCGAAGTTTTCCCCAAAGGGCGATAATGGGTTAACAGTTGGTGAACTGGGGACAGCGCAGCCGGCCTGGGGACAAGACCGGGGAAAACCGTTCGCTGCGGCACCGGCTCAACGTTAATCTTTCATTAAGGATGTGCACAGGCGATCTCTTAACGAAACGTTAACGAAACCGGCGCGCCCTGATCTTTCGTCCCCGTTTTTCCGACAGGGTCCACACCCGTTCTGCCGCGCGAAACTGACGCAAGCCGATTTGGACGGGCCCGGTTGTGGGCTCGAAACAATTGGTGCAAAACACAGCTATAAAGAAGAAGAAGACTCTTAAAGACAGATTCCTTACAGACCGAAGAGTTCCGGCAATTGCAGTCTCCCTCACCCAAAATTCCAAGCGGAAAGCCGCTTCTCGATGCAGCGCATGGGATTCGGCAAAACCGCCCCCCTGTCTGGATCATGCGCCAGGCGGGACGCTACCTTCCCGAATATCGTGAGGTGCGCGAAAAGGCCGGAAGCTTTCTCGATCTTTGCTATTCGCCTGCTCTTGCCACCGAAGTCACGCTCCAGCCGTTACGCCGGTTCGATCTTGATGCGGCGATCCTTTTTTCCGATATCCTGGTGATCCCCCATGCGCTGGGCCAGGATGTCCGCTTTGCGCCGGGTGAGGGACCCATCCTCGATCCGATCGACGAGACCACGATTGCAACGCTCAGGCCGGAAAAGGCTCTGGACAATCTCGAGAAGGTCCTTGAAGCGATTGATCGGATCAAGCTGGCTCTGAGCGAGAACAAGACGTTGATCGGGTTCTGTGGCGCCCCCTGGACGGTAGCAACCTACATGATCGGCGGCCGCGGCTCGCCCGACCAGGCTGCGGCGCGCCTGTTTGCGCTCCACCACCCGAAGGCCTTTGCCGCGCTGATCGATATTCTGGTCGAGGTTTCGGCCCAATATCTTGTCGCCCAGTTTCGCGCTGGAGCGGACATGGTGCAGCTTTTTGAAAGCTGGGCGCTCAACCTCGATGAAGACGCCTTTCGTACCCATGTGATCGAACCCAACCGGCGGATCGTCGAAAAGGTGCGCAGTTTTGTTCCCGATGCCCCGATCACCGGATTTCCGCGCGGCGCGGCAGGCATGCTTGCCGAATATGCGCAAAGGACGGGGGTGAGCGTGTTGGGGCTCGATTTTGCTACGCCTCTGGCTTTCGCGTCATCGAACCTGCCCAAAACGTTGCCCGTACAGGGCAATCTCGATCCCCTGCGACTGGTTGCGGGCGGCGCGCAGATGGAAGAGCGCACCAACGCGATCATCGAGGCGTTTTCCGACCGGCCGCATATCTTCAATCTGGGCCATGGCATTGTGCCGCAAACCCCGATTGCACATGTTTCACGCCTTGTCGATGTCGTTCACGGGCGCTAAGCAGGCGCATGATCAAGGGAGAGCACGATGCTGGAATGGGTCAAGGCGCTTCACGTGATTTCGGTCATCGCCTGGATGGCGGGAATGCTCTATCTGCCGCGGCTGTTCGTCTATCACGCCGATGCCGAAAAAGGTTCTGCCCAGTCTGAAACCTTCAAGGTGATGGAGCGCCGGCTCTACCGGGCCATCATGACGCCCGCGATGATTGCCACCTGGGTGTTCGGGCTCTGGATGATCCACCTTTACGGCATGGGCATTTTCGCCATGGGCTGGATCTGGGTCAAACTGGCTTTCGTTTTTACCCTTTCCGGCTTTCACGGCTTTCTGGGCAAAAACCTGCGGGCCTTTGCCGGCGACGAGAATGCGCGGCCGGCCAAATTCTTCCGCGCCATCAACGAAGTGCCCACGGTGATGATGATCGTCATCGTCATCATGGTGATCGTAAAGCCATTCTAGCCCCTTTGGCCGTCAGGGTTCCGGTTGTGCTTGCAATGGACGCCCTGAATGGTTTATGAGAAGCGGGCAACTCACCCGTTCGCGGTGAGATGGGTGGCAAATTGCTCCGCCCCGCTTCTCCCTCCTTTTTTAAGTTTATCCCGACCATCCCCCTAAGAAGGCTGATCATGGAATTCATGAAGCTCAGGGACCTCAAGGCCAAATCACCGGCCGAGTTGCAGTCCTTTGCCGAAGAGCTCGACGTCGAAAATGCCAATACACTGCGCAAGCAGGAATTGATGTTCGCCATCCTCAAGCAATTGGCGACCCGCGATGTGGAAATAACCGGCGAAGGCGTTGTCGAGGTCCTGCCCGATGGTTTCGGCTTCCTGCGCTCTCCCGATGCCAATTATCTGCCCGGTCCTGACGACATCTATGTCAGCCCCTCCCAGATTCGCCGTTTCGGGCTGCGCACCGGCGACACGGTCGAAGGCCAGATCCGCTCTCCCAAGGAAGGCGAGCGCTATTTTGCGCTGCTCAAGGTCAACACAATCAATTTCGAGGACCCCGAACGGGTCCGCCACAAGATCAATTTCGACAACCTCACCCCGCTCTATCCCGATGAGCGGCTGAACATGGAACTTGCCGATCCCACAACCAAGGATCGCTCGGCCCGCGTCATCGATCTGGTTGCACCGCTCGGCAAGGGCCAGCGCGCCCTGATCGTTGCTCCGCCGCGTACCGGTAAAACGGTATTGTTGCAAAATATTGCACAATCGATCGCCACCAATCATCCCGAATGCTATCTGATCGTGCTTCTGATCGACGAACGTCCCGAAGAAGTGACCGACATGCAGCGCTCGGTGAAGGGGGAAGTGATTTCCTCGACCTTTGACGAGCCGGCTTCGCGCCACGTTCAAGTTGCTGAAATGGTTATCGAAAAGGCCAAGCGACTTGTCGAGCACAAACGCGACGTCGTAATTCTCCTCGATTCGATCACGCGCCTTGGCCGTGCCTACAACACAGTCGTTCCATCATCGGGCAAGGTTTTGACCGGTGGTGTGGATGCCAATGCGCTTCAGCGTCCCAAGCGCTTTTTCGGTGCGGCGCGCAATATCGAGGACGGTGGCTCGCTGACCATCATTTCGACGGCGCTGATCGACACCGGCAGTCGCATGGACGAAGTGATCTTTGAAGAGTTCAAGGGCACGGGCAACTCCGAAATCGTGCTTGACCGCAAGGTTTCCGACAAGCGCGTCTTCCCGGCCATCGACGTTACAAAGTCGGGCACCCGCAAGGAAGAACTGCTGGTCGAATCCGATATCTTGCGCAAGATGTATGTTCTGCGCCGGATCCTCAATCCGATGGGCACCGTCGATGCCATGGAATTCCTGCTCGACAAGCTGCGGCAGACCAAGACAAATGCCGAGTTCTTCGAGTCGATGAACACCTGATTTCGGCCCGCTTCGGCTACATTTTTTGAGGCCGCGCGTGGCGTTGACACGGCGCGGCCTTGCTGCATTCTGACCCCGGAATGACTTTGATGCAGACCAGCACAACCATTGCCGCGCTATCCACGGGCAGCCTGCCTTCAGGCGTTGCAATTATCAGGCTGTCCGGTCCAAAGACCTTTGCGGCGGTCGAGGCTCTGTGCGGCAGTCTGCCGGCGCCCCGCACACTGGCGCGAAAGACGCTGATCCATCCGGAAACGGGGGAAGCCCTCGACCAGGGCCTTGTTGCCGTTTTCCCCGGGCCCCATTCCTTCACCGGGCAGGATTGTGCCGAGTTTCAGGTTCATGGTTCACCGGCCGGCGTAAAGGCCATTTTGTCCACGCTGACCACCTGTTGCGGCCTTGAATTGGCCGGGGCCGGCGATTTCACCCGCCGCGCCTTTGAAAACGGCAAGCTCGATCTTACGGCCGTTGAGGGTCTTGGTGACCTCTTGGCGGCCGAAACCGAATCCCAGCGACGTCAGGCCCTCTCGCGCCTGGAAGGCGGTCTGGCCGATCAAGTCATGATCTGGCGGGCGTTGTTGCTGGACGCGCGAGCCGAGATCGAAGCGCGTCTCGATTTTTCAGACGAAGACGACGTACCATTCGCCTTGCCGCATCATTTTATCGCCGATTTGCAGGCGCTTGGCCGCAAGCTCGCCGACGCACTGGCGAGCTATGACAGGGGCCGCATCGTCCGGGAGGGTTTCCGCATCGTTCTGGCCGGCGCGCCCAACGCCGGCAAATCGAGCCTGCTCAATCGCCTGGCCGGCTCCGAGGTCGCGATCGTCACCGCTGAAGCCGGTACCACGCGCGATACCAAGGATGTCGCCATCGATCTCGGCGGTCAGCTCATCACGCTCACCGATACCGCCGGATTGCGCGAGACAGACAGTCTGGCGGAAGGCGAAGGCATCAGACGGGCAAAAAAGGCTATGGAAAGCGCCGATCTCGTCCTCTGGCTGCTTGCTCCGGACGCAGTAAGTGCACCGGACATTGAAATGGACGTTCCCGTCTGGCGTCTGGGCACAAAATCGGATCTGGGGCAGGGGGCCTTTGTGGTCGATCTGTCGCTGTCGGTCACCAGCGGAGAGGGTATCGAAACCTTGCTAAAGCGCATCGAAAGCCATATTGAAGGCCGCCTCGGTGCGAGTGAATCAAGTCTGGTCAGCCATCTGCGCGACAAAGACGCGCTCGAGCGGGCGATCGTCAGCGTTGAAACGGCATTGGAGCGGATCGACCAGCCCGAACTCTGCGCTGAAGACTTGCGCCGGGCTGCCGACACTCTGGCCGGATTGATCGGGCTTATGGACAATGAAGCGGTTTTGGACCGACTGTTTGCCGGTTTTTGCATCGGGAAGTGATTCACGTGAAACACGCCGCACCCTTGTCGCGAGGGATTCACGTGAAACAGGGGGCGCCAATGCGGGCAAGAGATTCACGTGAAACACCATCGAGAGTGCAATCATGACTGACTATGGCGTCATCATCGTTGGCGGGGGACACGCGGGAGCGGAAGCGGCGGCCGCTTCGGCACGCCTGGGGGTGGCAACCGCGCTGGTCACGCATCGGTTCGCAACCATTGGTGAAATGAGCTGCAATCCGGCCATCGGTGGTCTGGGCAAAGGCCATCTGGTCCGCGAAATTGACGCCCTCGATGGCGTCATGGGCCGCATCGCCGACAAGGGCGGCATTCAGTTCCGTGTCCTCAATCGCCGAAAAGGTCCGGCCGTGCGTGGGCCCCGTGCGCAGCAGGACCGCAAGCTTTATCGCGAGGCCATGCAGGCCGAACTGTCTGCAACGCCCAATCTCGACATTATCGAAGGCGAAGTTGACGATCTCCTGGTGACCGAGGGCGTGGTCAGCGGCGTCGTTCTGCTCGACGGTCGCCAGATTTCGACCAGAGCCGTGGTTCTGACGACCGGCACATTCCTGCGCGGTCTTATCCATCGTGGTGAGGAAACCATTCCGGCGGGCCGGGCCGGGGAAAAGCCGGTTCTGGGCCTTTCGGTCCGTCTTGAAGCGCTCGGGCTCAAGCTGGGCCGCCTCAAGACCGGCACGCCGCCGCGGCTCGATGCCAACACCATAGATTTCTCGGTGCTGGGCGAACAGCTTGGCGACGAACCGCCCGAGCCGTTTTCCGCACTGACCGACGCCATCACAACCCGGCAGATTTCGTGTTTTGAAACCCGCACGACACCCGAGGCGCATCGGATCATCGCCGATAATCTTTCAAAATCAGCGATGTATTCGGGACGCATCCAGTCGCGCGGGCCGCGCTATTGCCCTTCGATCGAAGACAAGATCGTGCGCTTTGCCGACAAGGACAGTCATCTGGTTTTCCTGGAGCCCGAGGGGCTCGACGATCCCACGATCTATCCCAATGGCCTTTCGACGTCCCTGCCGGCCGATGTGCAGCTGGAATTCCTGCAGGCCATGCCAGGGCTTGAAAATGTGGTGATCAAGCGTCCCGGCTATGCCATCGAATATGATCACGTCGATCCGCGCGAACTGGCGCCAAGCCTCATGCTGCGCGCCCTGCCGGGGCTTTACCTGGCAGGTCAGATCAATGGCACGACGGGCTATGAAGAGGCTGCCGCGCAGGGCCTTTTGGCCGGTGCCAACGCTGCATTGGCCGCCCTCGGGCGCACCCCACTCATCCTCTCGCGCACCAATTCCTATCTTGGCGTCATGATCGACGATCTGATTTCCCGCGGGGTGACCGAGCCTTATCGCATGTTCACCTCGCGCGCCGAGTTCCGTCTGCAGCTGAGGGTCGACAACGCCGACCAGCGCCTGACGCAGCTTGGAATAGACACCGGCATCGTCTCCAAAGAGCGTGAGCAGCATTTCCGCGTCCGTATGGAGCGGCTGGACGGAGCCAAGGCGCTTTTGCATTCCCTATGGGTAACCCCGACCGAAGCGCGCAAAGTCGGCGTGAACGTCAATGCGGATGGCGTGCGGCGTACCGCCTTTGAACTGATGAGCTACCCAACCACCACGCGGCAAGATCTTGAAGCCGTATGGCCTGGGATTTCAGACATGGAATCAAAGACTTATGAGCAGGTGGCCATCGACGCGCAATATGCTGTCTATCTGGAGCGCCAGCAGGCGGACGTTGAGGCCGTAAAGCGAGACGAAGCGCGTGCAATTCCCGAATGGCTCGATTACAGCCTTCTGCCCGGGCTATCGAACGAAATGAAGCAAAAGCTCATTGCGGCCCGTCCCCAAACCATCGCCCAGGCCCAGCGCATCGAGGGCGTGACTCCGGCGGCACTGACATTGGTCCTGGCGGTTATCCGTCGTGGCCGTATCGACCGGAAGGCGTCATGACCGGTGATTCGCAGCGTTTGGCGGACCTTGAGCGCCACGGTGCGCCAATGTTCGGCAATGTTGAGGTTATTTTCACTCAACTCCATAGATTTTCGGACCATCTTTTGCGCTGGCAGAAGGTTCAGAATCTGGTTTCACGTGAAACACCGGGGGATCTGTGGTCGCGCCATATCCTTGATTCGCTTCAGATTTTGCCGCTGATCGGCCCAATTTCCGGGCCATTGCGCATTCTCGATATCGGCAGCGGCGGGGGTTTTCCCGCGATTCCCCTGGCCATCGCGTTGCAGGACGTCGATTTTTCCATGCATCTGATCGAATCCAACACACGAAAATGTGCGTTCCTGCGGGCCGCGGCGCGCGAATTTGACCTGCCGATCACAGTTCATACTGCCAGAATAGAGGCGGTTCCGCCCGAAATTGTTGGGGTAGTCGATCTTTTTACCTCCCGGGCCCTAGCGCCCTTACCCTTGCTCTTGACCTATATCCACCGTTTTTGGAGCCCGCAAAGCCGCGCCATTCTGCATAAAGGGCGCGAAAATGGGGAAGAACTGAAATCAGCGGATTCAGATTGGGTTTACGATGTGTTAAAGCATCAAAGTGCGACGGACAAAGACGGCGTTCTGCTCGAGTTTTCCCATCTGAGGCCTCGCACCTAACCTAAGTGTTTGAAGCCGTGACGGTTTCGGAGGTCAGATGCATCCGCGTATCATTACACTCGCCAATCAAAAGGGTGGTGTCGGCAAGACGACGACGGCCATTAACCTTGCAACTGCCCTCGCCGCGATTGGTGAGCGTGTTCTGATCGTCGATCTCGATCCGCAGGGCAATGCCTCCACCGGGCTTGGGCTCGGCCGCCAGCAGCGTGAGCGCTCGTCCTATGACCTGCTGCTCAACGAATCGACCGTCAAGGACGCGGCGGTGCTTACCAATGTACCCAACGTTGCGATCGTTCCCTCGACCATGGATCTGCTGGGTGTGGAATTGATGATCGCCGCCGAGCGGGATCGGGCGTTTCGTTTGAAGTCGGCATTGGATAACGTTGCCGAAGTGACCATCGACAATAAGCCGATCACCTATGTGCTGATCGACTGCCCGCCGTCGCTGAATCTGCTCACCATCAACGCGCTCACCGCTGCCGACGCGGTGCTTGTGCCGTTGCAGTGCGAATTTTTCGCGCTGGAGGGTCTGAGCCAATTGCTTCAAACCATTGAGCAAATCCGCTCGACACTCAATCCGCGGCTGTCGATCCAGGGCGTGGTGATGACCATGTTCGACAAGCGCAACAATCTGTCCGAGCAGGTGCTCAGCGATGTGCGCGAGCATATGGGAACGCTGGTCTACGACACCGTCATTCCTCGCAATGTGCGTCTTTCCGAGGCGCCCAGCTATGGCAAGCCGGCTTTGCTGTATGACCTTAAATGCGCCGGAAGTCAGGCCTATCTTCGATTGGCCACCGAAGTAATCAAGCGCGAACGCCAGTTGCGGGCGGCCTGATGGAGAAGACCATGAACGATAAACCCACTCGTCTCGGCCGCGGTCTGGCCGCGCTGATCGGCGATATGCAGCCTCTTGAAGCCGCGCCCCGCCAGGCAGAAGCCTCCACAGGCACCCGCCGGCTGCCCGTCGAATTCATAATTGCCAACCGGGCCAACCCGCGTAAGGATTTCGACGCCGAGCTGCTCGAGGATCTGACCAATTCAATTCGTGAAAAAGGCGTCATGCAGCCGCTTCTGGTGCGCCCGAGCGATCAGGGGCCAGATGTCTTTGAAATCATCGCCGGAGAGCGGCGCTGGCGCGCAGCGCAGCGCGCAGGACTGCACGAGGTTCCCGTCATCATCCGTGAGGTCGATGACAAGGAAGCGCTTGAGCTGGCAATCATCGAAAACGTCCAGCGCGCCGACCTCAATCCGCTTGAAGAAGCCCAAGGCTATGGGCAGCTGATCGAACAGTTCGACTATACCCAAAACGATCTGGCGCACGTCATTGGCAAGTCCCGCTCCCATGTTGCCAACACGCTCAGGTTGTTGCGGCTGCCCGACGAGGTCCAGCACATGCTCGAGCGCGGCGAGCTTACCGCGGGGCATGCCAGAACGTTGATTACGTCGGATGATCCATTGGCTTTGGCACGCCGAATCGTTGACGCGGGGCTGTCGGTGCGCGAAGCCGAAGCGCTGCATCAGCAGGGCGCTGAAGCGCGTCGACCGCAACCGGCCGGCGAAAAGCGGCCGGCGTCGAAAGACGCGGACACACTGGCCCTGGAAAAGCAGCTATCGGACGCCTTGGGCCTTTCGGTGACGCTCGATCACAAGGATCGTGGCGGAAAACTGGAAATCCGCTACAAAACGCTTGAGCAGCTCGACGGAATTTGCGCGCGCCTCATGCCGCATTGAGCGGCGTTGCACGTGAAACATCTGCCTAAGTTGCTGATATCTCTTGATCCATTCTGGATTTAATAGGTCGGGTCGCCGGCTCTAGAATTTTGTTTTGTCCCGTATCCGAGTCGCACAACCGATTCCATGCGCCATGGCGTCGCGGACAGGTTTGTGCTCGACAGGTTCTATCGTCTGGCCGCGGCCATGCATATGGCAAGCAGCGCCTGGCGGCCTATGGCCGGCGCCAGTGGCCCCGATTTGCGGCTGTCGAGGATGGCGGCGGCCAGACGATTGCAGGCTGCCGCCAGCCCATCATCGTTCCAGAGCCTGAGTTGTTGCTCGAAACCGGCCTTGCGCGAAAAATGGATGCGTGGCGTTGCCCGGCTGACGATCTGGTCGACGCTTGCTCCGGCATCGATTTCAGCACGCATGGCACGCAGCCTGGAAAAATGCTGCATTGCGACGATCAGCAGGCGCTGTGCGTCGGTTCCGGCGGCCGCCGCGCGCGTCATGGCATCGTCGAAGCGACGGGCATGGCCGGTGGCGATGGAATCGACGACAGCATCGATGGCCAAGGCCGCGTTATCACCGCACAATCGCATGACGTCGTCCCGGGTCAACCTGCCACCGTCCCCGGCATAAAGAACGAGTTTTTGCAGTTCGCTGCGCGTTACCTGGCGGTCGTTGCCAAGCATGTCGCGCAGCATCGGCGCCAGATCGGCCTCCAGCGCAATATTGGCCGCGGCAAATGTTTCGCGGATCAATGTATCGATTGTCTGGCCGGTGTCGGCATAACAGGGCAATGCCCTGGCATCCCTGCGCGCTTCGGCATGCTTGCGCAGGGCGTCGGAGGGCTTTAGGTCGGCGCCTTCTACGACAAAGAGGGCCTGGGCTCCTTCGTCGAGGAGTTCGACAAGGGTGGGCGCCAGTTTGTTTGTCGCCGCGCGAATGCGAATAGTGGTCTGACCGCCAAACAAGGATGGGCTGCGCGCCAGAATACCCAGTCTTTGGGGATCGGCGTCGATCTCGCTCATATGCAATTGCGACAGGCTTTCGGGATCTGGCGGGTCGCCGGCGAAATGCTTGACCAGCCGGGCCGCATTCTCGCTGACCAGCCCGGTATCGGGACCATAAACCAGCACAAGGCCCGAGGTCAGGTCGGGGCGCGCGAGAAACTTCTCGATGTCGCGCCCCTTAAGTGCGCTCATCGTGTCTGCAGGTCGGCCAGCAAAGCCAGACGAACAGTTTCCGCCGCCGCCTTTGCCGCCTGTTCTTCCGCTGCCGTCCGCGCAGCATCGTCGGCGACGATCTGGCCCGTCGTGCGATAGCCGGCGGTGGCCGAGCGCGCGCCGCCGGCGAGGCTCATGCCATCGTCGATGACGAGATAAGTTATTGTGATCGTGAGCTGATTTTCCGTTATTGGCCCCGATATACTGGATAGGCCAATGCGCGTGGTGTTGGACGAAACCTGGGCAGAAAACTGCGGTGCGCCCGCGACGTTCGGCCCAAGTCGATCCGAAAGCGTTCGATAAACCACTTGCTCCAGGCGCGTTTCCGGTTCCGCATAGCTCAGGGCGAGGCTCGCGTTCGCCGCGTTCGCACCGCCGTAAATCGGCGTCAGTGTGCAGCCGGCCAAAGAGACGGCCGCTGTTAGGGCCGTACCAAGGCACAAGGCACGAAGACCTCTAGCAAACCACATTGACGATCCTGTTGGGCACGACGATCACCTTTCGGGGTGGATTGCCTTCGAGAATGCGGACAACCGCGTCCAGTGACAAGGCCGCAGCTTCGGCCTGGGCCGAAGGCGCGTCTTTGGGCATTTCGATCTCACCACGCCGTTTTCCGTTGACCTGAACTGCCAATACAACCGTGTCATCAACAAGGTAGTTCGGGTCAGCTTCCGGCCAGGGCGTGTCGCAGATCATCGTCTGGTGACCCAGATTGGCCCAACAGCTTTCGGCCAGATGGGGCATCATGGGAGCGATGAACTGCACGAAGCGTTCGATGGCCGTGCGCAGCGCGGTGATATTGGCCAGAGAGGGTGATTCGCTTACGGCCGGAATGAACTTCTGGATCGCATTGGCCAGTTCGTAGATCTGGGCGACGGCACGATTGAACCGCAGCCCCGCCAGATCGGCCTCGATCAGGGCCGTGGCCTTATGGGCGGCCTTGAGGATTTCGACAGTGTGCGGCTCCTCACCGTCGATTATGGCCGGGTCGAGCGAAAGCAGCTCGCGCGCCTCGACGACCAGCTTGTAGGCCCGTTGGGTAAAGCGCCAAGCACCCTCGATGCCTGCTTCGGTCCACTGCACGTCGCGTTCGGGTGGCGAATCGGAAAGCACGAACCAGCGCACCGTATCGGCGCCATACGTGGCAATCATATCGTCGGGATCGATGACGTTACGCTTGGATTTACTCATCTTTTCAATGGAGCCGATGACCACAGGCTCCCCGGTCACCGAAGAGGTTGCCACGCGTCGGCCATCGGATGCCTGCACCATGACTTCGGTGGGCGGCACCCAATTGCCCTGGGCGTCCTTGTAGGTTTCGTGAGTCACCATGCCTTGGGTGAACAGGCCTTTGAAGGGCTCATCGACATCCATGTGCCCGGTGCGGCTCATGGCCCGGGCGAAAAAGCGCGAATACAGCAGGTGCAAAATGGCGTGTTCGATGCCGCCGATGTACTGATCGACCGGCAGCCATTCGTTGGCCATCTCCGGAATCGTCGGATTGTCGGCGCGCGGTGCTGTAAAGCGAGCGAAATACCACGAGGAATCGACAAATGTATCCATCGTGTCGGTTTCCCGGCGCGCCTTGGAGCCGCATGATGGGCAATCGACGTATTTGAAGCTCGGGTGGCGGTCCAGCGGATTGCCCGGCGTGTCGAACTCGACATCGGCCGGCAGACGGACCGGCAATTGATCCTTGGGCACGGGAACGATGCCGCAGGTGTCGCAATGGATGACGGGGATCGGGCAACCCCAATAGCGCTGACGCGAGATGCCCCAGTCGCGCAGGCGATAATTGACCTGGCGGACACCCTGAGGCTTGCCTTCGACCTTTTCGGTTTCCAGAAAGCGGGCGATCGCATCCTTGGCGGCGTCGACATCCATACCGTCGAGAAATCCGGAATTAAAAGCGACCCCGGGACCGGTATAGGCTTCATCTTCAACGGAAAACACCTCGGCGTCCGTGTTTGGCGGCAAAACGACGGGGATGACCGGGAGGTCGTATTTGCGGGCAAAATCGAGGTCGCGCTGGTCATGGGCCGGACAGCCGAAAATTGCGCCTGTGCCGTAATCCATCAAGACGAAATTGGCGACATAGACGGGCAGGGTTGCGCCTTCTATTACCGGATGGGTCACGGTAATTGTCGTGCGATAGCCCCGCTTTTCGGCAGTTTCGATCACTTCGGCCGAGGTGCCCATGCGGTGACACTCGGCGATGAATTCGGCCAGAGCCGGATCGGACTGGGCCAGATGGGCAGCCATGGGGTGGTCGGGCGAAAGGGCAACAAAGGAAGCGCCAAACAGCGTATCGGGCCGCGTGGTAAAAATCTCGACGCTGTCCTGACCCGCATCACCCGAAGCGACGCCAAACAGGATGCGCAGCCCTTCGGACCGTCCGATCCAGTTGCGCTGCATCAGTCGGACTTTTTCAGGCCAATCGGTCAGGCCGTCGATCGCGGAGAGCAGATCTTCGGCAAAATCGGAAATCTTGAAAAACCACTGGGTCAATTCGCGCTGCTCGACCAGCGCGCCCGAGCGCCAACCGCGGCCGTCGATCACCTGTTCGTTGGCCAGAACCGTATGGTCGACGGGGTCCCAGTTGACCTTGGAAGACTTGCGCGTGACCAGACCCGCTTCAAGCATATCGATGAACAGCATTTGCTGTCGGTGGTAATATTGTTCGTCACAGGTCGCAAATTCCCTGCTCCAGTCGAGCGAAAAACCCATCGATTGCAATTGCTTGCGCATTGCCGCGATATTGTCATAGGTCCACTCGCGCGGGTGGACCTTGTTGGCCATCGCCGCGTTTTCGGCGGGCATGCCAAACGCATCTCAACCCATTGGGTGGAGGACTTTTTTACCCTTGGCCCGCTGGAACCGTGCAACCACGTCGCCCATGGTGTAGTTGCGCACATGGCCGACGTGGATGCGGCCCGAGGGGTAGGGAAACATCTCGAGCACATAGTAGGGCTCACGCGGATCGTCGTTGGACGTTTCGAAGGTTTTGTTCTCCGCCCAGACCTTTTGCCAATGAGGTTCTTGTTCGCGCGGATTGTAGCGCTCGGAAGCGTTTGCCATAGAAAGTACCGGTGGCCGCCCTATACTTGAGAAGAGATGAGAAATTGGGTAGGCGACCATCACCAGAAAAGCGCCGGAAGGTCAACCATTGCCATGAGCCCAAACGCCCCGGAAACCGCTGCCCAACGGCTCGCGGACATCAAGACCCGCATGGATCGAGCCGCCGGGCGGCTTGAAGGGGGCGCTCGCGCCAATCTGGTAGCCGTTTCCAAGACCTTCGATGCTTCGGCGATCGCTCCGGTCATTGAGGCCGGACAGCGTCATTTCGGTGAAAACCGTGTCCAGGAGGCGCAGGGCAAATGGCCCGCCCTGAAATCGGCATATCGCGATATCGTATTGCATCTGATTGGGCCGCTGCAGACCAACAAGGCGGGCGATGCGGTTGGATTGTTCGATGTCATCGAAAGCGTGGACCGCGACAAGCTGGCCAGGGTGCTCTCGGGTGAGATGGAAAAACAGAATCGGCATCTGCCTTGCTTCGTGCAGGTCAATATCGGGGGCGAAGAGCAAAAAGCGGGGGTGGCGGTATCGGAAACAGTCGCCTTCGTTGCCCGCTGCAGGGATCAATATGGGCTCGATATCGTTGGTTTGATGTGTATTCCCCCGGTCGAGGACGCTCCAGGGCCCTATTTTGCGCAGCTGGCGCGTTTGGCAACAGAGGCCGGCGTTTCTCAATTGTCCATGGGAATGAGTTCGGATTTCGAGACGGCAATACTGATGGGAGCAACGCAGGTTCGGGTGGGTTCGGCGCTTTTCGGGGCTCGATAACGCGCATGTGATTGGCGAATGCCTCACTCAAGCTAGATTGAATCGTATGTCACTTCGAAAGACAGGTGTTTGCCGCTTGTCAGGAAAGAAGCGGGAGTTTTGCTGATGAACAAGCGCCGTTTGCTGGTCGTCGACGACGACACCGATCTGCGGGCCGCATTGGTGGGGCAGCTCGAACCCTATCGCGAGTTCGACATCACGGAAGCGGGAACGGCCTCCGGAGCGCGTGAAACCGCCCGGGCGGGCCATTTCGATCTTATGCTGCTTGATGTCGGCCTGCCCGACATGGATGGCCGGGAAGCCCTCAAGATCATGCGCAGCGACGGATTTAGGGCGCCGGTCATCATGCTGACGGGGCAGGACAGCGAGTCCGACGAAATTCGTGGACTTGAAAGCGGTGCAAACGACTATGTCACCAAGCCATTCCGCTTTTCGGTGCTTCTGGCGCGCATGCGTGCCGCGCTGCGCCAGCACGATCAGAGCGAGGATGTGGTTTTCACCATCGGGCCCTACAGCTTCCAGCCTGCGGCCAAGACACTGGAAAATGGCGATGGTTCGAAGATCCGTCTGACCGACAAGGAAACCTCGATCCTCAAATTCCTGTACCGGCAGGGTGCCAAGACCATTTCACGCGATGTCCTGCTCGCCGAAGTCTGGGGATACAACAATCGCGTCACAACCCATACGCTCGAGACCCATATCTACCGTTTGCGCCAAAAGATCGAACGCGACCCGTCAAATGCACGTCTTTTGGTCACTGAAGAAGGCGGATACCGGCTGGTTCCCTGATTTCCTCGGGGCCAGATCGGTCTAAGCCTTTGCGCGCGCGGTAATATATGCCAATCATACGCCCTCAACGCGCCGGGGGCATGTATGGACGAAGCGGCGGCAGTGGCCGCGTTCGCAGAACTCGATTTTTTTTCCAGCTTTTCTGATGAACAGCTGCGCCTTCTGGCGTTCGTTTGCGAAGACGTTTCGCTTTCTCCTGGTGATGTTCTCTATACGGCAGGTGATGTTGCCGACGGCGGCTATGTCCTTGTGTCCGGCGCTCTTGAGACAACGGACTCGCCAGTTGAGGACAGTGGGCGGTTTCGCATCGATCCCGTCGCGCTGGTGGGAGAGCTCGGCCTGATGCTGACCCGTCCGCGCGGCGCATCGCTCCGGGCGGCGCGATCGAGCACATTGCTGTTTGTGCCGCGCGGACCTTTTCTGAAACTGCTGAGAAGCCATCCCGAACTTGCCGAAGATGTCGCGGCAACAATCAGGGCCGAACTTTCGCGCTATCTCGATTCCATTACCCGTCTGGGCGAGCGGTTTTCAGACTGACATCTAGAGCCGTTCAGGATTTGATTAAATCAAATCCTGGGCTCCAAACCCTTGCTTTGTCGCGTGTCCGAACCGCAAAATCGTTTCCATCCCCGATCGCGTCGGGGACATGGTTTTGCTGGATACGCTCTAGGCGAAATCAACGATTACCGGCACATGGTCGGAGGGTTTTTCCGACCATCCGCGGGCCGGGCGCAGGATATGGGCTGCTTTTGCGTGGGCCGCGATGTCGCGTGTCGCCCATATGTGATCGAGCCGGCGGCCGCGGTCGGACATGTCCCAATCCTTGGCTCTGTAGCTCCACCAGGAATAGACTTTTTCCTCGATCGGTATGTGCTGGCGCACAAGATCGACCCAATTGCGCCGGGAGAGCAGGCGGTCGAGGGCCTCGGTTTCGACTGGCGTATGGGAAACCACTTTGAGGAGCTGCTTATGGCTCCAGACGTCGTTTTCATGGGGCGCCACGTTGAAATCGCCGCAAATCAGCTGGCGCTCGTCGAAAACCAGATCGTCGAACCAATCTTCCATCTCGGCCAGAAAGTCGAGCTTGTGGCGGAATTTGGGGTTGATTTCGGGGTTTGGCTCGTCGCCGCCAGCGGGAACGTAGAAATTGTGTACGGTGAGCGGGCCTTTGCCGAAGTCGAGCCGGGCCGAAACGTGGCGGCAGTCAGGTATGTCGCAAAAGCCGCGCGCCGTGATTTCGTCAAGGGGATGTTTCGAAAGTATGGCCACCCCGTGATAGCCCTTTTGTCCGTGAACGGCCTGGTGGGGATAGCCGGCATCGGCGAAGGCTGAGCGGGGGAACTGATCGTTCATGCATTTGATCTCCTGCAGACACAGGACATCAGGGCCGTACTGGGAGAGAAAATCGAGGACGATGGGCAGGCGCAGCCGCACCGAGTTGATGTTCCAGGTGGCAAGCGAAGGCATAAGCAACTCTGAAGGACGGGTAGGGGTGACGCCTTTATGACGGCCCGGCCCGGCGCGGTAAAGCCCCGAGCCCATTCTCTCTCAGTTCGCGTTGACCGACCGGTAGGTGGGATCGATGCGGAAATACTGATCGGGAATATCGACGCCCTTTTCGGTCTCGGTAATCGAAAACGTGGTTTCCACGCCGGAGGGCTCGATGAGGCTCCACTGGACGAGATCGAGTGACTCGCGATCAAAGATCAGCGAAACCTGCACAGTACCGATGGGGCTTTCATCAACAATCATTACCGATACGTGGGTTTCCGAGAGCACGACGTCGGAGAGGTTGGAGTTGATCAGGCTGACCTCATCGCCGAGAAACTGGCGCAGCGGCACATTGTCCTGCGGATAGGCGTATTGGGTGCGCTCCTGACGGTCGATGACATAAAATCCGCGACCCTGCGAAATGATCTCTTCCCGACTTGGCGGGGCATAGCGGAAGCGCACCATGTCGGGGCGCTTGAGCCAGAATGTGCCCTCGATTTGCCCGCCCTGGCTGTCGATCTGGACAAAGCGACCAGCCATGGTGCGAATTTCGGTGTTGTGGGCCGAAATCTCTTGAAGGAGAAACTCTTCATCCGGGGTCAGAACGCGTGACTGCGCATTGACGGGCATGGCCAGTGCGAGCGCGCAAATGCCCGCTGTCAAGAGTGCGGCGACAATGCGAATCATTTCAGGACTCCGTTTCGGTACAACAAGGGTCTGCCCCTTGAATGGTCGAGGTAAATCCCAATTGCGGCAAGAGCGCGAAACCGGACGACCCGGCGGTAAACTCATCGTGTAACGGTGAGGTTCCTTGTCGGCGTCAGAGCATGTCCGCTTTTCTCCGAATCGCGAAAATCCTCCAAGTCTTTGTTTTGGCGCGTTTCCGAACCGCAAAACCGCTTCCATCCCCGATCGCGTCGAGTGCTGGACACACCCTAGTAGCCGTCGGCATTGTCGCCGATCAGCACTTCGCGTTTGCCCGCATGGTTGGCCGGGGAAATGATGCCTTCGTGCTCCATGCGTTCGATCAGTGTCGCGGCCTTGTTGTAGCCCACCGAAAGCCGGCGCTGAATGTAGGAGGTCGATGCCTTCTTGTCGGAGAGCACGATATTGACGGCCTTGTCGTAAAGCTCGTCGCCCGATCCGCCGAAGCCGCCGTCTTCGTCGATGCTGCCCTGGCCGTCATCGTCTTCGGCGGTTATCGATTCGAGATATTCGGGCGTACCCTGGCTCTTGAGATGGGCGACGATGTCCTCGACTTCGTTGTCGGCCACGAAGGCGCCATGGAGTCGCTTTATGCGCCCGCCACCGGCCATGTAAAGCATGTCGCCATTGCCAAGCAGCTGCTCGGCCCCCTGCTCGCCCAGGATGGTGCGCGAATCGATCTTGGAGGTCACCTGGAACGAGACGCGCGTGGGGAAGTTGGCCTTGATGGTGCCGGTGATCACGTCGACCGAGGGGCGTTGGGTCGCCATGATGATGTGGATGCCGGCGGCGCGCGCCATCTGGGCCAGCCGCTGGATCGTGCCTTCGATGTCCTTTCCCGCCACCATCATCAGGTCGGCCATTTCATCGACAATGACCACGATGAAGGGGAGCGGTTCGAGATCGAATTGTTCGCTCTCAAAGATCGCTTCGCCGGTTTCACGATCAAAGCCGGTCTGAACGGTGCGCGCGAGCACTTCTCCCTTGGCGGCCGATTCGGCAACGCGGGCGTTGAACCCATCGATGTTGCGCACACCGATCTTGCTCATCTTCTTGTAGCGGTCTTCCATCTCGCGGACGGCCCATTTGAGGGCGACGACCGCCTTGGCGGGGTCGGTGACGACTGGGGTCAAAAGGTGTGGAATGCCGTCATAGACCGAGAGCTCGAGCATTTTGGGATCGATCATGATGAGCCGGCACTGTTCCGGGCTCATCTTGTAGAGCAGGGAGAGGATCATCGTGTTGATCCCGACCGATTTGCCCGAGCCGGTCGTGCCGGCAATGAGCAGATGGGGCATGCGCGCCAGATCGACGATGATGGGTTCGCCCCCGATGGTCTTTCCCAGGCAGATGGGAAGCTTGGCCTTGGCCTTGTCGAAATCGTTGGAGGCGAGCAGTTCGCGCAGGAATACGGTTTCGCGCGTCTTGTTGGGCAATTCGATGCCGATGGCGTTGCGGCCCGGCACCACGGCCACACGGGCCGAAATGGCGCTCATTGAGCGCGCAATGTCGTCGGCCAGCGAGATGACGCGGCTCGATTTGATGCCCGGCGCAGGTTCGAGTTCGTAGAGCGTGACAACCGGGCCAGGACGCACATTGATGATATCGCCCTTGACGCCAAAATCTTCCAGAACGCCTTCGAGGCGCTTGGCGTTGGCTTCGAGCGCTTCAGGATTGTGCTCCGGCAGGACCTGCGTCGAGCTGGGAGCAGCGAGCAGTTCGAGCGGCGGCAGTTCGAACCCGTCGGTTGGCAGAAATGACGCCTGGGCCTCGCGTATCTGGCGCGGGGAGGGGGCGGGACGGGGAGCCGGCGCCGCCACGCGGGCGCGTCCCCCCGAAGGTTGCTCGACGATCATGCGGGCAATGTCGTCAGCCTCGCGTCGAGGAGATGCTTCGGGCGCGTATGCGTCCTCATAATCGTCGTAGGCGCTTTCGTCCCAATCGCGAGGGGACTGGGGTTCAGGATCTGATTGTTGCCGATCAAATGGGATGGATTTGTCGAGCTGGGGTTCGAAATCATTGGTTTGCCAGTTGCGGGCCGGCATCTGGTCGGATGGCTTGCGGCGGAAAACCCGCTTTATCGCGGCCCGGGCACCATAGAGGGTATGGGCGAGAAAGCCGATCGCAATATCGAAAAGCCCGTTGGAATCGGGTGTGTCGTCAATTTCAGGCTCGGGCTCGGCGGCTTTCTTCCGGCGCGCAGTGGTCTTGGCCGGAACCGGCAAATCGCTCTCGAATGCGGGTCGCGACCGCGCAGAAAGCCAGACCAGACCAAGCGCGGGAATGCCAAGCAGGACCGCATAAAGAATGGCGCCCCAGCCCTGCGGCGCATCGCCGGCCAGGGTGATGAACAGATTGGTGAATCCGGTGCCCACAAACCCGCCCAGACCAAGCGGCAGGGGCCAGCTTTCCGGCGAAGGAAAGCAGGCAAACATGCCCGTTGCCAGCACCGTGCCCAGCAACCAGCCCGTCAGGCGCAGTCCGAGATAAGAGGGAACGATGCGACGGATCATCGACCAGGACCACAGCAGCGGCGGCAAAAGCAACAGCGGCGCGCCAAGCCCCAGAAGCTGAAAGCCGATATCGGCGATCGCCGCGCCGGCAAAGCCCAGCCAGTTTTCGACAGGTTTGTCGGTGGCATAGGAAAAGGACGGGTCATCGACCGACCAGGACGCGAGGGCCACGAGCGCCAGTGCACAGACCAGCGCGACCACGATACCGATGATTCGCACGGGGATGGTGATCGAAAGCACCGGGGTTGAGCGGTGGCTGTCGTCCAGATGCGGAGAAGGATGCAGGGTCATCGAGCGGCCGGTCGGTTTACGCAATACCATTTGGCGACAACCCTAGTCGTGCATGGTTAACCTTGGATTAGCGCATTGAGGTAATTTGACACCAAAACAAGGCCTCGCCGGGACGGGCGGGGCCAGCAGGCGCTGAAGAGGGGATGCAGCCCATATCATTTGCGAGTGGGAAGGCCTCTATGATGTGGGGTCAAGAGGGATATGGGCTGCATGCCGTCTTCAGCGGGCAAGGCCCAGGCCTGCGCCCGGACCTTGAGGTTCGATTACCGGAATTCGGGATAGGCTTCGACGCCGACTTCGGCCTTGTCGAGCCCCAGAACTTCGTCATCTTCCGTGGGCCGCAGGCCCATGGTGGCCTTGAGGATCAGCCACACGACGAAGCTGGCCACGAAGGTGAAGATGCCCACCACGATGATCGAGATAAGCTGAACGCCAAGGTTCGCATCGGAGTTGGTGAAGATGACCGCGATGGTACCCCAGATGCCGGCCAGCAAATGGACCGGAATGGCGCCGACGACGTCGTCGATCTTGAGCCTGTCGAGGAGCGGGACCGCAAAGACGACGATGACGCCGCCGACTGCACCGATCAGCGAGGCAGTGCCCAGGCCTGGGGTCAGAGGCTCGGCGGTAACCGAAACCAGGCCGGCAAGAGCCCCGTTGAGCACGAAGGTCAGATCGACCTTCTTGTAGATGATTGCGGTGAGGATCAGAGCGGCAATCGCGCCGCCGGCAGCACCGGCATTGGTGTTTGCCATGATCCGGCCCACGTCGGCCACGTCGCCGACCGAGCCCATCGCTAGCTGGGATGCGCCGTTAAAGCCGAACCAGCCCATCCAGAGGATGAAGGTGCCGAGCGTGGCCAGAGGCATGGACGACCCGGGCATCGCATTTACGGTGCCGTCGGGGTTGTACTTGCCGATGCGGGCACCAAGCAGGATGGCGCCGGCCAGGGCAGCCCAGCCGCCGACCGAGTGAACGACGGTCGAGCCGGCAAAATCGAGAAAGCCCATCGCATCGAGGAAGCCGCCGCCCCACTTCCAGGAAGCCTGGATCGGGTAGATCAGACCCGTCAGGACGACGGTGAAGATCAGGAACGGCAGGATCTTGATCCGTTCAGCCAGCGTGCCCGATACGATCGAGGCTGTGGTCGCGCAGAACATGACCTGGAAGAAGAAGTCCGAGCTGGTCGCGGCATACCCGAAATCGTCTGCACCATCGGCCGTGACACCGACAGCTTCGAGAATACCAATACCGAAGGCACCCAGATATCCACCGGTATCATCGGAGCCGATGGTCCAGTTGCCGAGCGGATACATCAGGTTATAGCCGATGAGGTAGTAAAAGATCGCAGCGATCGCAAAGAGCGAAATGTTCTTCAAAAGCTGCATCGATACGTTCTTGGTGCGCACCAGACCGGCTTCGAGCATGGCAAAGCCGGCAGCCATCCACATCACCAGCACGCCGCCGAAGATCATCAGGAACGAATTGAGAATAAACACAACATCGGCCGAGACACCCTCGGACACGGTTTCGACCACTTCCTCGGCCGCCGCGGCGTCCTGCCCCAGTGCGGGCAGTGCAATGAGCAGGGAGGCTAGCGCCGCCGCACCCAGCAATTTGCTTGTCTTGAAATTCATGATTGTCCTTCTCCTAGTTGGACGCCAGGCTCTCAGAGGGCTTCCGTTCCGGTTTCACCGGTACGGATGCGGATGGCCTGTTCGAGATCGAGAATGAAAATCTTGCCGTCGCCGATACGACCCGTCTGCGCGGAGTCCTTGATGGCGCTGGCAACCGCGTCGATCTGAGCGGCGTCAACGGCGATCTCAACCTTGAGCTTGGGGAGGAAGTGAACGGCGTATTCAGTACCGCGGTAGATCTCGGAGTGACCCTTCTGACGTCCATACCCCTTGACCTCTGTTACGGTCATGCCGTGCACATCGAGCGAATTGAGGGCCTGACGGACCTCCTCGAGCCGCGATGGCTTAATAATGGCTATTAGCAGTTTCATGGGTGCTCCTTTCCGAATTCCGCACCTGACACGGGACACATGGACTCAAGAGCCGTGCCAACCTGCTTTTTTTCTGATTAAGCATTTGATTAATAAGGCATTTTTCCGTGGCCGATGATGGCGTCAAATTCCTGACACAATTCGGCATGCCTAAAAAATAGGCAAGTTTGGTTCGATCTTTTAACGAATGGTGAATTTAAATGCACGGATGCCGATAGCGGTGCGGCAATCGTTTCCTTGCGTCATGGGAACTGCAGACGCATGCTCGGACCAAACGATCGGGAGCATGCATCATGGCAGGCAGCAATCAGGTACAATCGTTCGACGTTCTGATTGTCGGCGGTGGGCCTGTTGGCCTTTCGCTGGGCATCGCATTGGCGCGATTTGTTCCCGGCATAAATGTGGGCCTGCTTGACCGGCGCGCCCTCACGGTGCCCAGGGATTCGCGGGCTTCGGCGATCGCGGCAGGCGTGCGGCATCTGTTCACGGCTATCGGGGTCTGGGATGGTATGGCTCAAGCGGCCAATCCGATCGCGGAAATGAAAATCACCGATTCGGGGCGTGCCGATATCAGCCGCCCCGTGCTTCTCGATTTTGTCGGCCCAGGGGCCCCGAGTGAACCCTTTGCGCACATGGTGCCCAATACAGCCAGTGCCGCCAGCCTCATCGCAGCGGCTCAGGACCTCGTGACCATTGTCGAGCCAGGTGCTGTTTCCGCTTTCAGTGCCGGGCCAGCGCATGGCCTGGTTACCCTCGACGATGGGCGAAGCCTCTCGGCAGGGTTGATCGTGGCCGCCGATGGCGGCAGGTCGATGCTGCGCGGCCTGGCTGGAATCAGGACGCTTTCCCATGACTATCGTCAGTCGGGGCTGGTAACGACGATCAGTCATGCCCAGCCGCATCATGATGTTGCCTATGAGCATTTCCGGCCCGCCGGCCCCTTTGCTTCGCTGCCTTTGGCGGGCAACCGGTCGTCATTGGTATGGACTGAAAAACCCGAGGCCGCGCAGGATCTTATGGCCATGTCGCCCGGTGATCTGGCGCATCGCATCGAATCGGCCATGGGCTCTGTTCTCGGACCGGTCGAAATCGTGGAAACCGTTCAAAGCTTTCCCCTGAACCTGGTTCTTGCTCATCGGCTCGCTGCCCCACGGCTGGCACTGGTGGGCGATGCGGCTCACGTGATCCATCCCCTCGCGGGGCAGGGGCTCAATCTGGGATTGCGCGATGTTGCGGTTCTCGCCGAGGTTCTGGTCGATGCCATCAGGCTGGGCCAAGATCCGGGATCGATGGCGGTGCTCGAGCGCTATGAGGGCCGACGGCGCACCGATACCGCGCTTATGGCGCTGGCGACGGATGGGCTCAACCGTCTTTTTTCCAACGATGTTGCGCCTGTCAGGGCTGTGCGTGATTTCGGCCTTTCGCTTGTCGACCGTATCGATCCGCTCAAGGATGGCTTCATGACCCAGGCGGCAGGTGCGTCTGGCGCCAAGCTGCTCAAGGGCATCGCGCTCTAGGTCTCGAACCTAGTTGTCGGGACCGGGACGGGTGCGCAGCGCTTCAGCTTCTTCTTCATCGATGCGCCGCGCGGCATCGATCACGAGCAATGGGACACCTTTGCGGATGGGAAAGGCGTAGCGGGCGACAATCGAGATCAGCTCCGTTCCGTCTGCAGAGAGGGTCAAACGTGTCTTGGTGACCGGACAAACCAGCATTTCGATAGTGCGGGGATCGACCCTGTAGCGTGGATTGCCCTCCGGTGACGGCGCGTCGTCGGATGTCATTGCAAGACGACACCCGACCGGGCCCGCGCCATTTCGATTTCCGCCAGGGCCATCAGGGTTTCCGCGCGTTCGACAAGGGTGCGCGCTTCGAGCAGGGCCTGCTTTTCGGGTGCACCATAGGGGCCGAGCATGGCAGCAAGATCGACCAGTTCGCCGGTCGCCATGTCCTCGATTTCATCCCAGTCGACCTCGATGTCGGAAAATTCGGCATGCGCCCGCAACACTTTAAGCAGGCGCGGGCGGTCCACGGCGTCTTCGCCCAGCTCGGGGGTAAAGTCTGCGGAAAATTGGGACGTGTCGATCCGGGCCTGCCGATACGGCGTCGCAGTGGTCAATTCCTCGATCGGCGCGAAGCGGCAAACACCTTCGAGAATTATGAAATAGCGGCCCTCGGCCTGTTCCTCAAAATGGGTGATGCGACCGATGCAGCCGACTTTTTCCAGCGGCACCGGCCCGCGCGGGGCTTCCTCGGCGCTATCGCGCGGCTGAATCAGGCCGATCATGCGGTTTCCCGCCAACGCATCATCGACCATCGCGACGAAGCGTGGTTCGAAAACGTTGAGCGGTCGGTGCGAGCCGGGCAGGAGCAGGGCGCGGCTCAAGGGAAAGAGCGCGAGCATGTCCGGCAGTTCCGATATAGAGGCCGGGCGGCGCATGGCATATCCTCTCTTGCTTGTGTCCTAAAGCCATTCCGGATCTAACGAAGATGGCCAGGTCCAATCTTGTTGCGCGTTTCGCCCTAGCGAAACAGGAGCGCGGACAACATGCGACGCCCCTTGAGCGTCGCAGGATCCTTAGGCCCCCAGGCTTCGAAAAATTCGAGCAGTTTCTTGCGCGCGCCATCGTCTTGCCATTCGCGATCGCGCTCCATGATGGCGATCAACGACTGCACAGCGGCAAGCCTGTCGCCCTTGGCGTTGCGAATCATCGCCACGTCGAAACGGGCCTGATGGTCATCGGGGTCGGCCGCAAGCGCTGCTTCGAGCTGGGTGGCATCGCCGAGCTTTTCGGCCTCCTGCTCAAGCGACATGGCCTTTTCCAGCGCGTCGGCGCCGGCGTGGCTCTTGTCCTCGGGCAGCATCGATAGCGTTTCGCGAGCGCCGTCGCGATCGCCGGTCCGGAACAGAACGGTAGCCACACCGACCAGCGCATCGAGATTGTCAGGAGCATGGCGCAATACGGTGGCAAAAATCTGGTAGGCGCGCTCGAAATCTTCGGCCTCGAGTGCCGCCTGGGCCGCTTCCATGGCGGCTGCGATCTGGCTTTCTTCTTCCGACGGGCCTCCGATACCGGCCTTGGCCGCCATGTCGAGGAGCTTTTGAGCAAAGCGGGCGACTTCGCTTTCCGGTAGCGCACCCATAAAACCATCGGCCGGGCGGCCGCCGACAAAGCCAAAGACCGCAGGGATCGACTGTACGCCCATCTGTCCGGCAAGGGCCTGGTTTTCGTCGACATTGATCTTGACGAGCGCGACCTTGCCGCCGAGAGATGTGACCACTTTCTCCAATGCGGGGGTCAGCTGCTTGCAGGGGCCGCACCAGGGCGCCCAGAAATCGACGAGGACCGGGCGCTGCATGGACGCCTCAAGCACGTCGGCCTGAAAGCGTGCCGTCGAGGATTCGATGATCAGCCCTTCGTGGGTCTGAGCCTGTGGTGCGTTGAGATTGAGGTCCATCGGGTGTTGCCTTTTCTGGCCCTTCGGTTGCGTGCCGATATTTGCGACGAGCCTTACACCAAGGTGGGCGCTGGTGCAAAAGCCCAAAGCGATCGCTGGTCTTGTGTCGCGTCATCGCCGTTGCGGTAAAGGGCAAAAATATGGGTTGCAATTGTCATTTCGGTTGGGCATATAGGCGCCCATCGCGGTGCCGCCAAGAGGCGGGCCGGGATTGGAGTGCGGGCGTAGCTCAGGGGTAGAGCATAACCTTGCCAAGGTTAGGGTCGTGAGTTCGAATCTCATCGCCCGCTCCAAAAATTCAAGGCTTTTCAAGCCGATTCTATATTTCAGCCATTCACAAAACCACCCTGCTTTTCACACGCCTTGTGTGAACGGCTTGGCAAGGTGCGCACAGCTTCGCTGTGGCAGGTATGCTCTACCCCTGAGCTACGCCCGCAACTCATGCCATTACATAGCCAGCTGCTTGAAGAATCCTTCGTTGCGCAAACGAGCGTCCTTGAGGACGTACCTGTAGCTTAGAACTTGGATAAACGCCCGATAGTCATCGTTGTAGCCATAGAAGCCGCCGCCTCCGGGGAGAGGCACATTGATCTGTGCCATGCGGAGCCAGCTCCTTAACTTCGGCGTCAGGTCAGCCACGATGTAGCAGAAGAACGGGGTTTCGGGTGACACCTCTTGGATGGTTCCTCCCCATTTATCAGCCACACGACCTTGGCGAAGCTCATCGATGTAGCCGTAAATCTGGGTAAAGGGATTCTCGTCATCGGAATAGTCGCCTCTGGCCGGCTTCTTGAACTCGATGATTACGACGGGTTGATCAGTCCCAGGCCGATGAAAAGCTGTTCGTCCTCCGAATAGCAACACGTCAGGCCGATCGTTCGAAGTCGAATTCTCGATGGTTTTCTTGAGAGACTTATCTGATGCCCAATGTTCGTAGTACGTGAGCTTGTCGTCCAAAATCCACAGATTGTGTTTATCGATGTGGACATCTTTGTTCTGCACACGCATTGGCACCACAAAGCTGTGTAACGCCTCTTCGGCAAAATGCTTCATGGTACCGTCTTGCTTGTAACCTAGTCTACGCTCTAGCAAGTCGAGTATAACTTTGCGACGGACCGTGTAGTCTGCCAAAACAGAAAACTCCTGCGCCGTCATTCTTCCTAGAATGGTAGCTACCCCTTCTTCCACGGGGTTAGCGTTCTCTTCTTCATTCTTTGCAGACTTGGAGAGAGCTTCCACTTTCCGCTCAATGTCCCGGTTCTCGCGATAGTCGAAGATGGCAAGCTGTTGATAAATTTGTTCGGCGGTGCGGAAGTTGCGGGGAACTCGTTTTTCTACGAATGTCCGGGGGTCATCGACGATGTAGGCGTATCGTGGGTACTTTTTAATGACACTCCGCGTCAGATCAGTTTGCTGCTCAATGACGCGCTCGATCTGTGGTCCTAAAATGCTGCGTATCTGCGCCAGCGCAGCCCGTTGAATCTCTTCGATCACCTCGTCATCGAGGTCAAATGCTGTTCTCTCTGAATTGACGTTCTCGTCCAGCAGTTCCCCTGAAAGCACACCAGCGTAAGCAAAAGCAGCACCTTCGCGCTCCATTAAGGTGTGCAGTCCCAAGGCTTGGCCGATGTCGAACTCGTGCACGACTCGTCCGTTCGCAGATAGGTAGAGTTTGTGACTCGCCTTACCTTCAACTAGCCCCTTCTCAAGCAGGTTGTGCTCTAGCAGGAGTTCATCGCCAGAAGACGTTGTAATTTTGATCTGTCCTAGGTCGAACTCTCTCTCGGTTATGAACTCGCTGAGATTAATCGTCTCGCTGCTCGTTTCGATAAAAATGGAAGGCTTATCTTTTGAAACGAGATACGGGAGAAAATGAGCGGCAACTTTCTTGACAATTGTGTCGGTCTTGCTCGGTGTATGCTGCGCATACTCCGCCTTCATGTTTCTTAGGAGGACAGTCGTACCAAGCTGATCCCGTTCCACTACTTCTAAAGTGTGGGCTGTGATGGGTCTGTTATTGTCCAGCTCTAGTCTGAATTTTCGCCGATAACGCTGGCCGTTTTCGTCAAAGTAACTGACAATTTCCGCGTGGTCGAACACCTTCAGCCACGAAAGACGTCCTACGCCTCTACCACCTCGTCTGACTTTATGACCGCTGTCATATGTCCGGAACGAGACGAAGTTAGCTTCATTCAAACCAATGCCGTTGTCGCGAATTTCTATGCTGGTCAGCGAAGCATCATCACCAAGCAGCGCCAGTGTTATGCTGCCTTTCCGGTGCCATTCCGGACCGAACAAGTCTTCCAGTGCGTGGATCGAGTTGTAGATCGCCTCATAGACCGGCACTAGCGAATTTGATGGGGTTTTGGGTCCAAGAGCTAGATTGCGAACACGCCTTTCCAAGTTAGGCTGTAGGTTGAATTGCTCGGTATCTGAGCTCATGAATTGTCCCCCCGTATTTGGAGCGTCGAACGTATTTCACTCCCGGCAGTTGCTCAAGCGTCTGTTTTTGCAGCTATGACACTAACCTAGTCAGGGTTAGTGTCATTGGACAAACTCAACCTTACCTGTAGGTGCAACACCCCCCACCTGGGGGATGCCCCACCTGTTCTATAGTTCAATCGGCCTTCAAACTTTCTGCAAGAAATTACCGAATCCGGCACCTTACATTGGGTCAAGCGTGGCCCTATTCGGAATCACTGACATAACGGGATACAAGGGGTGACACGGTAAGACGCTATACTGGTATGAATCTACTAGGGACCGTGAGGCTACGGGGCTTGCGAGTGGTGAACCGGCCTACATCCCTTTGCAAAGCCATAATCTGAAAGTTATTTTTGGATTTCGAAGGTTTTTAGAGAGATGAACGACAATGTATTCGATATAATTGACGAAATAAAGGAGCGCGCCATTGCTCTCAATAATTCAAGGACATTTGACGTTCATACGTGGTCTGAGCATCCTGAGGTAAATGAATTTATTGAACCAATTTATCAAAAATATTTCTTTGGTAGAAAGGGTGATATAAGAAAGAAGCATATAAAGGTTCTCCTTCTTGATTTGTATGTAAATTGGTCCGAGGAGCCTGAGAGATACATTGCTATATCACAAAATAATAATGATTATTATGCTGCGAGCAGATACAATGCTCTCAAAATATCGAGGCTTACGATAGATGTCATTACTGTTTTGGCCGAAGCAGGACTGATTGAGTACAATGAAGGCTTCTACGATGCCGAGCGCAAGTCTGGACGCGTCACGCGCATCCGACCAACCGAACCGCTTATCAGAATGTTTCAAGAGGCACGATTTGGTCCGCTGGACATCGGGTATCCCGACGACAGAGAGACAGTGGTTCTCAGGACACGCGATCCCGAAGATAGTCGTGCAACAGACGTTGAATACGAAGATACCGACGAGACCCGTCGAATGGCAGGAATGCTCGCACGCTACAATGCTTTGTTGCGGTCCACGTTCATCGACATTCCGACGCTGGAAGGGCCAGAGATCAAACCGAAAGCGGGCGGTGAGGACAAGCGGTGTTTTCTCAGTCCCCATCATCGGGCAAAGTTTATCCGCCGCATATTCAACCGTGAATCCTTTGAGATGGGCGGGCGCTTTTACGGCGGATGGTGGCAATCATGCCCAAAGGAATGGCGAAGCAAGATATTCATCAATGACAAGCCGACGAGCGAGTGAATAGCCCCGAGTTTCGTGGACACCCTCGGGTTAGTTTTCCTGCTGTCGTTCGAACTCGACGGGTGACAGCATCCCGTTCCGGACGTGCTTTCGTTTTGGGTTGTAGAACATTTCG
>PBNW01000071.1 GCA_002723255.1 Pelagibacterium sp.
ACACTCGAAGACACATGGAGAATGGTCGGACGCCTCGCCACAACCATCAAACCCCAGGAATGCCAAAACTACTTCGAAAACGCCGGATACGCTTCAATAAAAACCTGACATGCTCTAGAGGCCGGCATTCCACTGGACACCGCCGGGCTCGAACCCGCGCAGATCATATCCATGCCGCCCAGTTCCCGACCGACGCTCCATGCGCGTCTCCTCTCCCACCCCGGCGGTCGATATGTCATCGAGGAAGAGGAGTTCGCCGCTGGCGACGGCGTCGAACGCAGTTGCAGGGTTGCGATCTCGGACTACAGGATCGGCCCCACCAAGCGCGAAGCCGCCGTGCTCTATTACGATTTTCTGCAGTTGATGACCGGGTTGCTGATGGCCGAAACCCATTGGCAGTCCGTCGCGCTGCCTATTCCCAAACTGGCCTTCCGCACCTTCGAGCCGCGCGAACAGCGTTATGAAGGCTGTGTGGTCAGGACCATCGGGTCGATCAGCCTCGAAACGCACGACATCACGGTCACTACTGCCGAAATATCGGGATGCAGCGGCCCCTCGATGCTGTCGGGTAGCACTGCCTAGTCGTCCAGATCGAGCACCCCTTCGGCCAGGACCACTGCCCCTCCGCCGATCCCGGCATGCTTGAGCTGGCCATTTTCGATATTGAACTGCACGCCGATTTCGCTCGGGCGGCCCATTTCACGTCCCTGACGGATCTTGAGCGTGTGGCTGCCCTCGCCATATCCGCCGTGATCGGCCAGAAGGCCGATCAGCGCCGCCGCCGCGGAACCGGTCGCCGCATCCTCACCCCTTCCATGGGAAACATGGAACATGCGCGCCGCATAATCATTGCCGCGCTCCTTGGGGGTTCTGGCAAAGACATAAACCGCATTGCGCGGTCCGGTGAAGGTATCGGTCCAACCACGCCGTTCCAGCGTCATCTCCGAAAGCAGTGAAGCATCGCGCAGGGGCACCAGATAGAATGGATTGCCCGCCGAATATTGCGCAGGCATCATATCGTCGAACCCGATATCCTCGGCCGAAATGCCCAGCCGCTCGGCAATGCCATGAAGGTCGCTCAATTCGCCAACCCGTTCGGGCTTTTTGGGCAGGGCGAATTTGGCTTCCCCGGTCCGCTTGTCTATCCGCTCCATGACGGCGGTGACATTGCCCACGCCTAACTCGAGCCGCACCGCACTCTGCTTGTGCTGCAATCCCAGGAGCACCGCTGCACCCACAGTGGGATGTCCGGCAAAGGGCAGTTCGCTCACCGGCGTGAAAATCCGCAGCGCCGCCGTATGTCGCTCGCCCTTGGGCGCGCATACGAAGACCGTTTCCGAAAGATTGAACTCCCCGGCGATCGCCTGCATCCGGGTTGTCGAAAGCTCATCGGCCCGCAGCACGACCGCCAACGGATTGCCGCTCAGCCGATCGCGCGTGAAAACATCGAGAATGAAATAGGTTAGCTTCATTTTTCGGCCGGTCCTGGGAGACGATTGGGAGGCGATATCCATGGGTATACTCAAAACACTACGCCTATCGTTCCATTGGTTACCACCCCCATAATTGCTTCCTTCAAATATGCTTTTCCCCCGCGACACGTCGTCCTAGATTTGCGACAATGGGCGCGGGGAGAAATCGCATGAAACGCACGACGTGCCTTGTCGCCGGAGGGGGTCCCGCCGGCATTATGCTGGGCCTGCTGCTGGCGCGCGGCGGCGTTGAGGTGATCGTTTGCGAAAAGCACGCCGACTTCCTGCGAGACTTCCGCGGCGACACCGTACACCCCTCCACGATCAGGCTCCTCGACGAGCTCGGCCTGGGCGCAGAGTTCGCGCAATTGCCCCAAAGCAGGCTCGAAAGCCTGCGCCTGCCCACGACGAGCGGCGAGACGATCGATTTCGGCGATTTTTCCGCTCTCGATCCGCCCTACAACTTCATCGCCATGATTCCCCAATGGGACTTTCTGGACTTCCTGGCCGCTCATGCCCGGCGCGAGCCGAGCTTCAAGCTGTTGATGGAAACCGAAGTGACGGGCCTGCTCTGGCAGGACGAAAGGGTCTCCGGTGTCACTGTGCTCACCGGGGGCCAAGAAGACTCGATCGGGGCCGACCTTGTCGTTGCCTGCGACGGAAGGCATTCGATCCTGCGCGCGCAAGCCGGACTGGCGTCCCGCAACTACGATGTGCCCTTTGATGTCTGGTGGTTTCGCCTTCCCCGCCACCCCGATGAACAGGCCAAACCAGCCAATCTTGTTCCCAGCTTTGCAGGGCGCGACATCATGCTCGCGATTGCCCGCGAGGGATTTTACCAGATGGCCGCCTTCATTCCCAAAGGATCCGATGCCCAGCGCCGCGCCCAGGGCATCGGACCGCTCAGGGACATGATCGTCCGATTGCGTCCCGATTTTGCCGACCGCGTGGATACTCTCACCGCGATGGACCAGGTCAAGACACTCGACGTCAGGCTCGACCGCCTCAAGCGCTGGCATCGCCCCGGCCTGCTCTGCATCGGTGACGCTGCCCATGCCATGTCCCCTGCCGGTGGCGTGGGCATCAACCTCGCCATTCAGGACGCTGTCGCGACCGCCCAGATTCTGCGCCATCCGCTGCGCGCCGGCACGCTCACCGAAACCGATCTTGCTGCCGTCCAGCGCCGCCGTATGATGCCCACCCGGGTCATCCAGGCCATGCAGCGCGTTCTCCATCGCGTCATTTTTCAGAACGGATTTCAGTCCCGGCGCGCCGGACCGCCGCACTTCATGCTGTTTCTCGCCCGGCACGTCCCCGGCTTCCGCAAGCTGCCTGCGCTTTTCGTCGGCTTCGGTCCACGCCCCGAACATGCACCCGATTTCGCCCGCCGCCCCGAAGGCTGACCGGCCAGGGCGCCTATCTCGACGGCTTTGATGAACCAAAGAGCTGTGAAGACGGAGCGGCCGGGCTCCTGGCCGCCCTTGCCAAGATCGCGGAGGACTGACCAATGGGCAAGCTCATCGTCTGGAATATCGCAAGCCTGGATGGCTATTTCGAAGGTCCCGAACCCTGGGACCTTTCCCTGCACGAAACCATCTGGGGCGACGAACTGGCCGAATTTTCGGAAACCCAGCTTGCCGATACCGAGGCACTGGTTTTCGGACGCCGCACCTATGAAGGCATGGCTGCCTACTGGGCCAACGAATCCGAAACCGGCCCCATCACCGACGCCATGAACACGCTGCCCAAATATGTTGTCTCCAACACCCTGACGGCAGCGGACTGGAACAACACGAAAATCATCAGCGGCGATATCGTCCAGGCGCTGCGCGATATAAAGGCCAAATCGGACCGCAATCTCTATGTCTTCGGCAGCGCCGAGTTACTGGCGACGCTCCTGCCCGCCGGCATTGTCGATGAATACCGGCTCGGTCTTGCCCCGCTCCTGCTTGGGCGCGGCAACCCTCTCTTCAAACCGTCCAACCTCCGGATTGACCTCGAGTTGATCAAAGCCCAGCCGCTCAGGAATGGCGGGATCGTCATCACCTACCGATTGGAAAACGCGCGATAGCTCACGGCGGGACCGAAATCCGGCCGGTCAACGAATGGTGGCTTAGAAAAAAGGGCCGGCAAAAACCGGCCCTTTTTCAAAGTTCAACTTCAACTTCGGAAGTCTAGTTCCGGCTCTTGTCCACCAGCGCACCCGCCTTGATCCACGGCATCATGTCGCGCAGCTTGGTGCCGACTTCTTCGATCTGGTGAGCGTCGTTGTTGCGGCGGATACCCTTGAAGCGGGCGGCGCCGGATTTGTGTTCCTGCATCCATTCGGACGTGAACTTGCCCGACTGGATGTCAGCCAGAACGCGCTTCATCTCGGCCTTGGTTTCCGAGGTGATGATGCGCGGGCCGGTGACGTATTCGCCCCACTCGGCGGTGTTGGAGATCGAATAGTTCATGTTGGCGATGCCGCCCTGATAGATCAGGTCGACGATCAGCTTCACTTCGTGCAGGCACTCGAAATAGGCCATTTCCGGCGCATAGCCGGCTTCGACCAGCGTCTCGAACCCGGCGCGGATCAGCTCGACCAGACCGCCGCAGAGCACGGCCTGCTCGCCAAACAGATCGGTCTCGCATTCTTCCTTGAAGGTGGTTTCGATGATGCCCGAACGGCCGCCGCCAACGCCCGAAGCGTAAGCAAGCCCCAGGTCATGGGCATTGCCGGTCGCATCGTGATGGATGGCGATCAGGCACGGAACCCCGCCGCCCCGCTCATATTCGCCGCGCACCGTGTGGCCGGGGCCCTTTGGCGCAATCATCAGAACGTCGACAGTGTCCTTGGGCTCGATCAGCCCGAAATGCACGTTGAGACCATGTGCGAACGCCAGCGCGGCGCCATCGCGGATATTGGGGGCGATATCGTCACGATAGATATCGGCCTGCAATTCGTCGGGGGTGGCCATCATCATCATGTCGGCCCAGGCCGCCGCTTCGGCAACGCTCATCACCTTGAGCCCGTCCGCTTCCACTTTCTTGGCGGTCGAAGAACCCGGACGCAGGCCGACGGCGATGTCGGTGATCCCTGAATCCTTGAGGTTGAGCGCATGCGCCCGCCCCTGGCTGCCATACCCGATAATGGCGACCTTCTTGGATTTCAAAAGATTGATATCGGCATCCCGATCGTAATAAACGCGCATTGGTCTCTCCCGTTATCGCATTTGTCTTGTTGGAATACTCACGCTCCGTAGAGCGCGAAGAACTGTTCGCGGGCCCGTCGTGCCTGCCCGGCAATCTTTTCTTCGCTCGGCCGCCTTTGCTCGCCGAGCAGCATGCGGATCTGGGTGTCCCTGACCACCAGACCGAAAAATGTCCGAAACGCCTGGTCGGCATCGTCGAAATCGAGCAACCCCGCCTCCTTGCCCGCCTCGAGCAGGGGTTCGCAGCGTCGCGCCATGCCGATGGGGCCGTTTTCCAGAACGATCGCGCCCAGATTGCGCTTTTCCTGCCCCGCATGGGAAACCGCCAGCCGGTTGAGCGCCACCGAAATATCGCCGGTCAGAACCGTCAGCCAGTCGCGGCCGAATTTCTCCAGCGCAATGCCCAGCGTGCGCTTGTCCAGCGTTTCGCGATCCACCGGAACCATGCGCACTTTGGACGCCTGCCACTGAACCGTGGCCGTCAAGAGCCCGTCCCTGTCGCCGAACCATTTATAGAGCGTTTCCTTCGAGCAGCTCGCCCGGCGGGCCACCCCTGTCATGGTCAACCCGTCACCGCCATCGACCAGCAAGCCCAGGGCCGCATCCAGAACATCCTTCTGGCGGCCGGTGAGCGTATCGTCGCTTATGGTCAGGGTTGGCGGGGTCAAGCGTGACTCGCTCTCTGTTATCGATTATCATGGCACCGAAAGCCGCACCCAGCCGAGCATTCAGCCCTGCCGAGCGAGGCGTACCGTACGGTACGGTTCGGCTATTTTCAAGTATGATTTTCCCCCTTTTTGCCGACCACAGTTTGGGCCAATCTCGCCTTCAGACTGCGCTCAGACCAAAGGCAAGGAAATCGCCCCCATGTTCCGTCAAATCGCTACCGCCGCGGCCTTCTCCTCGGCCCTCGTGCTCGCATCCCCCGCCTTCGCACAGCAAGCCGAGGGCATGACGTCCGCCCCGATGATCGGCGCCTCGCTTACCGAAAAATTCTGGATCCAGTCCGAAGAAGATGCCGGTCTGCCGGGCTCGATGGTCCTGTTCCTCTCGGAAGGCACAATGCTCCAGGATTCGTGTTGGGAGACCTATCGCCTGTCCAACTGGCAGATGACGGGAGAGGATTCGCTGAGCTGGCAGGAAGATACGATGACCATCGAGGCCGACATCGTCGAGCTCAACGAGGCCGAACTGGTTCTGGCCTTGCATCTTGTGGGCGGCGAAGTGGTCGAAGAGCGCTATACGGTCTCGCCCGTGCCCTTTTTGTGCCCCGACATGCCACGCTGATTGCGCGCTTGGGCAAAAAAACAAAGGGCCACCCTTGCGGGCAGCCCTTCGGTTCGAGACGCAGGAGGAAGCGTCAAGCTCTATGGCGCAGCTTATGCTTCGCGAGCGGCCTTGGTGGTGTTGGTCCACCAGACGAGGTTGTCGAACAGATCCTTGAGGCTCGGTCCGACTGCCGGCTCGATGGCTTCCATCGGCTCGTTCTTGCCGCCACCCCAGACGGTGAAGAATTCCGAACCGCCGATATGGACGCCGTGACGGATAGGCACCATCTGAAGTTCGATATTGATCAGGCGGAGCTGCTCGATGGCGCGGGCGCCGCCGACCGAACCGTAGCCGACATAAGCGGCAGGCTTCTTGTTCCATTCGACATAGGCCTGATCGAGCGCGTTCTTGAGCGCTGCGGTGATCGAGCGGTTGTATTCGGCCACCAGGAAGATGTAGCCGTCAAATTCGGCGACCTTCTTCTGCCAGGCAATGGCCTTGGGGTCCTGGCTGGGCGCCCACATGTTGGAGGCCACTTCGTCAAAGAACGGCAGGTCGAAATCGCGCAGATCGACGAGTTCGACGTCGAATTCGGAGCGCTCCTGCGCCTTGGCCAAAAGCCACTGAGCCGGCTTGTCGGCAAAACGGCTTTCGCGGGTCGAGGAAATGATGATTGCGATTTTTGGCTTGGACATGATGTTTCCCTACGCCTGGTTACGAACAGTAAGTAGGGCTGCATATGTGACTTTAGGCCTGTCACTCAAGTAGGCACACCGCTGTAAGCTAGGCAGAAAACATTGCCTATGGCGAAACGTGGAAAATCTAAGCAATTGAATTTAATCAATAAATTATCAGAACGCCCCAGTTCTCCGCCATCGTTCGGCGATGCCGAACAAACAAACAACGGGTTCGAAACGACACAAAGGCTGACTTTCTTGCTCTAGCGGCCCAATGCCCCAAGATATTTGCGCACGGCTTCCTCAAACCCGAAGATGAGCGCGTCGGCGGTGATTCCATGGCCGATGGAAACTTCGTCCACAAATGGAACGGTGCTCTGGAACGCAGGCAGATTGGCCAGCGTCAGATCGTGCCCGGCGTTGATTCCGAGCCCCAGCGCGTGGGCCGCGTGCGCCGTTTCCGCCAGATCGGCCAGCATCGAGACCGCGGCCTCATTGTTGTCGTAACACGCGCCATACGGCCCCGTATAAAGTTCGACACGATCGGCCCCCGCCGCTTTCGCCGCTTCCAGCGCCGCCGCGCTGGCATCGGGATCGCAAAACAGCGCCACCCGCCGCCCCGGCGCGGCCAGCTCTGCCACCACGTCGGTCAACAGCCCCTTGTGAGCGATAAAGTCCCAACCATGGTCCGACGTCGCCTGCTCGGGCGCATCGGGCACCAGCGTCACCTGATGGGGATTGGCCGCCGCGACGAGTTCGAGAAACGTCGGCGTCGGATACCCTTCGATGTTGAACTCGGCATGGGGATATTCGGTGCGCAACAGATTGACCAGATCGAACACGTCGGAGCGCCTGATGTGGCGTTCGTCGGGGCGCGGATGGACGGTCACGCCCACCGCCCCCGCATCGAGCACGATGCGCGCCATCCCGGTCACACTCGGCCAGGGCAGATCCCGGCGATTGCGCAATTGCGCCACTGCATTGAGATTGACGGAAAGCTTGGTCATGGCGGCAGTCTGAAAAACAAGGGCCGTACGAAATGTACGGCCCCCCTCTATCGCGAAATGGGGTTCGCGCAAACCTCAACTTTCGGAGCGCGGCCAGGACCCGAAGGGCCACCAAGCTCCGGACTTACATGCCGTCGGGCCCACGCGTGATTGCCACCAGCCCGGTACGCACCACTTCCACCAGCCCCAGCGGCGTCATCAGTGTGATGAACTGGTCGATCTTGCTCGGTTTGCCGGTGATCTCGAACACAAAGCTTTCGGTCGAGGCATCGACGACCTGCGCCCGAAACGCATCGGCCAGCCGCAGGGTTTCCACCCGGTTTTCCCCCTTGCCCGCGACCTTGAGCAGCGCCAGTTCGCGTTCGAGCGACCCGCCTTCCGCCGTCAGGTCGTGCACCTTGTGCACCGGCACCAGCCGCTCGAGCTGCAGTTTGATCTGGGCCAGCACTTTCGGCGTGGCAACGGTCACGATGGTGATGCGCGAGCGATGTCTGTCGTGTTCGGTCTCACTGACGGTTAGCGAGTCGATATTGTATCCGCGCGCCGAAAACAGCCCCACCACCCGGGCGAGAACGCCCGGCTCGTTGTCCACCAGAACCGTCAGCGTATGACGCTCGGTGGCTTGTGTTTCGGTGGTCAGGAAATAGGCCGAACCCGTCGGGTTCAGATGTGCGTTCATGATCGTTTCCTTTCGCGCCCTTAGACTAGAGCCCGCCCCTTCTCATCGATGATCGAGCCGATATTGGCCGTATCGGACAAGATGATCTCGTTGTGCGCCTTGCCAGACGGAATCATCGGCAGGCAGTTCTCGTCCTTTTCGACAAGCACGTCGAACAGCACCGGCCCGTCGTAATCGAGCATTTCGGCAATTGCCGCGTCGAGGTCAGCCGGGGTGTCGCAACGCACACCCTTGGCGCCATAAGCCTCGGCGAGCTTGACGAAATCGGGCAGCGATTCCGAATAGGAATGGGCATATCGCGATCCGTGCAACAGATCCTGCCACTGGCGGACCATCCCCATGCGCTCATTGTTGAGAATGAAGATCTTGACCGGCAGCCGGTACTGAACCGCTGTCGAAACCTCCTGCATGGTCATCTGAACGCTTGCCTCCCCGGCAATATCGATCACCAGCGCATCCGGATGCGCCACCTGGACGCCGACGGCGGCCGGCAAGCCATACCCCATCGTTCCGAGCCCGCCCGACGTCATCCAGCGGTTGGGTTTGTCGAAATGGAAGTGCTGGGCCGCCCACATCTGGTGCTGGCCGACCTCGGTCGTAATGAACACGTCCTTGTCCTGCGCCCTGGTCGCCGCATAGAGCCGCTCGATGGCGTATTGCGGCTTGATGGTGGTTTGAGAATTCTCATAGCCCAGCGAGTTGACCGCCCGCCACTTCTCGATCTGGGCCCACCACGGCGCAATGGCCTCGCTGCGCGGCTGATTGGTCCTGGACCGATAGATGCGGATCATCTCGGCGAGCACCCGGGCGCAATCGCCGATGATCGGGACATCGACGTTGATCACCTTGTTGATCGAAGACGGGTCGATATCGACGTGAATCTTGCGGCTGCCGGGCGAGAACGCGTCGATCCGTCCGGTGATACGGTCATCGAACCGCGCCCCGATATTGATCATCACGTCGCATTCATGCATCGCGAGATTGGCTTCATAGGTGCCGTGCATGCCCAGCATGCCCAGCCATTGCGCGTTCGATGCCGGGAAAGCCCCCAGCCCCATCAGGGTGGACGTCACCGGAAAGCCGGTCAGTTCGGCCAGTTCGCGCAAAAGCTCGGACGCTTCAGGTCCCGCATTGATAACCCCGCCCCCGGTATAAAAGACCGGCCGCTCGGCGCGCAGCATAAGATCGACAGCCGCCTCGATGGCATCCAGATCGCCATCCATCTGCGGCCGGTAGCTCTGGTGGCGCAGCTTTTCAACGTCCGGCGTGTAGTAGTCGCCCAGCGCAAACTGGATATCCTTGGGAATATCGATCACCACCGGACCGGGCCGGCCCGTCGTCGCGATCAGGAAAGCCTCGTGCAGGATACGCGGCAGATCCTCGACCCGTTTGACGAGATAATTGTGCTTGGTGCAGCTGCGGGTGATCCCGACAGTGTCGCATTCCTGGAACCCGTCGGTGCCGATCAGATTGGTGGGCACCTGTGCGGTGATGCAGACCAGCGGGATCGAATCCATCAGCGCATCGGTCAACCCGGTCACCGCATTGGTCGCCCCCGGCCCCGACGTGACAAGGACCACGCCGCATTTCCCGGTCGATCGGGCATAGCCTTCGGCCATGTGGGTCGCGCCCTGCTCGTGCCGGACGAGAATGTGCTCGATCTTGTCCTGCTGGAACATGGCGTCGTAGATCGGCAGGGCCGCGCCGCCGGGATAGCCGAAAACATGTTCCACCCCGTTGTCGGTCAACGCCCGTATAACCATTTCCGCGCCGGTCATCTGTTCGGCCATCTCAGCCACTCCCTGCTTTAAATTCATCCCGCCGCAGCCGGATTTGGATAATAAAAAAGGCCCCGTGAGGGACCTGTGTTCGGCGCACCGCAATTCGCACGAGGGTTATGCCCTCATGTTGCGATGCGCCTGCCTACTACAAGAATAAGTGCCGTCTGCACGTCATTTCTCCAAAATTTCGGCGTTATAGGTACTGCCGGGTACGGCGCCGGTCAAGCCAAAAAGCAGATGCCCGGAATCAAAAAAGGCCCGTGCAGGGAAAGCACGAGCCCTTTTGAGATGCTTTACGCGCCCGATCAGCTGGCCGGGCAAGCGTCCTTGTAGAGCGTTCCGTCCGAAGCGCGATAGTAGCACTGGTTCGGTTCGCCAGCGACCTGGCCAACCAGCGCACCGGCGACACCGCCGACCACGCCGCCGACAACGGCACCCTGCACGCTACCGGTGGTCACGCCACCAATGACAGCACCGGCACCAGCGCCGATGGCAGCTGTTTCCTGGGTGCGGGTACAGGCCGAAACGGCCATAAGAGAAGTAAGGGCAACGCCGATAATAAATGCTTTTTTCATTTCCAAGCCTCCTGCGACTTTAACTCTAGAGTTCCCTCGCCCCTTAATGCGGTTAGCCGCTATTGGTTCCGCGAGCGGGGCCCTTGGCCATACAATTTTCAACATGAAGCGAAACTGAACGCCGTCGACAATTTCTTAACTTTCTCCATTTTGTGAATTTTTTCAAGTGCTTTGGCGCATCATGCCTTGGCATTGCCCAGGCACGATCCGGCCCATGTGCGATAGCAAAGGGCGCTGACAAGCCCCCGATTCGCGTGTATCGGGTTCTGTTCACCCAACGCCATCCAGCGCTGGGCGCGGCTTGGGAAGGCCAGAACGATGAAGACGACCGACACGACGCCGACCGCGCCCGGCTGGGCCGCGGAGCTGCGCGCCACATTTGTGCTCGCCTGGCCGCTTGTCGTTGCCCAGGTGGCCCAGAACGCGCTGTTTACCACCGACGTCATCATGATGGGCTGGCTCGGCCCCCAATATCTGGCCGCCGGCACCCTGGCCACATCCTTTTTCACGCCGTTCCTTTTGCTTGGCGGCGGCATCGTTTCCGCCGTCGCCCCGCTTGCCGCTCAGGCATTGGGTGCGCGCCAGATCAAGAATGTCCGCCGCACCGCACGCCAGGGATTCTGGGCCGGCATCCTTGTCGCGGCGCTTTTGTTCCCGCTCATCTGGCAGATCGAGCATATCCTGCTCGCCACCGGTCAGGAGCCCGAACTGGCCGGCATGGCAGCCCAATACATGCACATTGCTGTTCTGGTCCTGTTTCCCGGGCTCGGGCTTTTCGCCATTCGCTCATTTCTCTCGGCGCTCGGCTCGACCCAGATCATCCTTTACGTGACAATCGCCGGGGTCGTGGTGAACGCGGCCATCAACTACGCCCTGATTTTCGGCAATTTCGGCTTCCCCCGGCTCGAACTGCAGGGTGCGGCGGTCGCGACCGTTCTGACCAACCTGCTCATGTTCGGCCTGTTGCTCGCCTATACGCTCACCCACCGCAAATACCGCCGCTTCCACATCCTCGTGCGGTTCTGGAAGCCCGATTGGCTGCGGTTCAGGGAAATCTTCAGGATCGGCACCCCGATCGGACTGACCCTGATGGCCGAAGTGGGCATGTTCGCGGTCGCCGCCATTTTCATGGGCTGGCACGGCACCGACGCGCTGGCCGCCCACGCCGTGGCCCTTCAATGCGCCTCGTTCGCCTTCATGGTGCCGCTGGGGCTTTCCATGGCCGCCACGGTCCGCGTCGGTCGCGCCTTTGGGGCCGGCAGCGACCGGGGCATTGCCCAGGCCGGCTGGGTCGCAATGATCATCGGTACGGGTTTCATGGTCATCACCTGCGTGCTGTTTCTCACAATGCCGCAGATCTTCACCCGTGTGTTCCTCGACCCCACCGACCCCGGCAACCTCGCTGCGCTCGCCATGGCCACGACCTTCCTTGCCGTTGCGGGCCTGTTTCAGATCGTCGACGGCGCGCAGGTCGTGGCGGTCCATGTCCTGCGCGGCCTCAACGACACCAAAATTCCCATGTTCATCGCCCTGTTCGGTTATTGGTGCGTAGGCATGCCCGTCGCATGGTTTCTGGGATCGCCCGACCGCCTCGCCGGTATCGGCATCTGGCTCGGCCTCGCCGCCGGCCTGGCCTTCTGCGCCATCGTCCTCACCGCCCGCTTCGCCATGCGCGACAGGCTGGGCCTGATCGACCGGCGCCGGATGGTGGCAGCGGCTTAGAACGCTTCCAGGATAAGTGACACCACTTATCGGGTTCGGAAGCGCGACAAAACAAGGGCTTAGAGCAATTAAACCGATTTGAAGAAGCGCTGAAATGCTCTAATCGCGCCGATTTCCGTCAGGGTGAGGCGAAAATGGTGATGGGCGAGAACCGGAGCGGAGCGTACATCTGGTACGTGAGCACCGGAAGCGTAGCCCATCGCCATTTGCAGCCCACCATGGCGGAAATCAGACAACCACCGCCTGCTCCGCCATCTCCGCATCGCCGAACACCCGCAGATACCGCTCAATCTCTTTGGGGTCGCCCACCGCCTTGGCCGGATTGTCCGAGAGTTTGACCGCCGGCCGCCCATTGGCGCTCGATACCTTGATGACCAGCGAGATCGGCTTGAGTTGCGGGGTGTGCATGGGCGCCGTCCCGGCAAAATCATTGGTGAGGTTCGTCCCCCAGCCGAAACTCATCCGCACCTTGCCGTCGAAATGCCTGTAGGCCGCATCGATGGTTTCAATATCCAGCCCATCGGAAAAAATCAGCAGTTTCTCTTTCGGATCGCGCCCATGCGCCTTCCACCATGCGATGATCTTTTCGCCGCCCTCGATGGCCGGCGCGCTGTCGGGCCGGAACCCCGTCCAGTCGGCCACCCAGTCCGGTGCGTTTTCAAGGAACGATGCCGTCCCGAACGCATCGGGCAGAACGATCAGCAGATTGCCGCCATAATAGCTCTGCCAGTCCTTGAGCACTTTGTAGGGCGCCTGCTTGAGCGCCTCGTCTCCCTCGGCCAATGCGGCGGCCACCATCGGCAGTTCATGGGCATTCGTGCCCAGCGCTTCGAGATCGGTGTCCATGGCCAAAAGCACGTTCGACGTGCCCGTCAGCGCATCCCCGAGCCCTTCCTTGAGCGCCTCCACGCACCAGCGCTGCCACAGAAACGAATGCCGCCGCCGTGTCCCGAAATCGGAAATTTTCAGATCGGGCAGCTTTTTCAGTCGCTCGACCTTCTCCCAGGTCTTGGCCTTGGCGCGTGCGTAAAGCACGTCGAGCGCGAACCGCCCCATGCCCCGCATGGCGCGCCGCGAGCGCAATTCATTGATGATGGCCAGCGCCGGAATTTCCCACATGGCCGTTTCGACCCATTTGCCGGGAAAATGCAATTCGAACTGCCCGTCGCGCTCGCTGAGCTCGTAATCGGGCAACTGGAAATTCTCCAGCCAGGCCAGAAACTGCGGCGAAAATATCTGCTTGGTTCCGTAAAAGCTGTTGCCCGCCAGCCAGATCATTTCCTTTTTGGTGAACCGCAGGCTGCGCGCATGGTCGAGCTGTTCGCGCAGCTCGTCGATATCGACCTCATCGGCCAGCCGCACACTCGTCGTACGGTTGGTCAGCGAGAACGTCGCCTCAACGTCCCGATACAGCCCCCAGATCATCTGCAGCATCAAGAGCTTGTAGAAATCGGTATCGAGCAGCGAACGGATGATCGGGTCGAGCTTGAACGTATGGTTGAAAACGCGCCGCGCAATGTCGGTCTTGGACGACGAGCTCAAATCAAATCCACCCCTGCTGCCTTCATCTTCCCGATCATCGTCTCCATCGAGCCCATCAGATCGATCCCCCGGCACGCCTCCAGCAACACCCGCGCCGAAAACCCCTGCCCCACAGCATCGAGTGCCGAATAGGCAACGCAGAAATCGGTGGCCAGCCCAACGAACGTAAGCTCACTCAGCCCCCGCTCGCGCAGATACCCCGTCAGCCCGGTCGGCGTTACGTGATCGTTCTCGAAAAACGCCGAATAGGAATCGATTTCCGTCCGGAACCCCTTTCGGATGATCAGCTCGGCCGGCATCAGGTTGAGCTCTGGGTGAAAATCGGCCCCATGGCTGCCCTGCACACAGTGATCGGGCCACAGCGTTTGGCTGCCATACGCCATCTCGATTTCCTCGAAAGGGGCCTTTCCGGCATGCTGGGAAGCAAAGCTCGAATGGTCCGCCGTGTGCCAGTCCTGGGTCAGGATGACGTGGTCGAACTGCCCCATAAGCTGGTTGATGACCGGCACGACCTGATCGCCCTCGTCCACCGCAAGCGCTCCTCCTGGGCAGAAATCGTTCTGCACATCGATGACGATCAACGCTTTTGTGGCCATATGCGCCTCCCCAAATCAAAGGTCCGCGCACTACTGCAAGCCAGACGCGTCGCGTCAACTCCCCACGCGTGCGTGTTCCTGTGACAGCATAGCCATGATGACACCGGCCGCCTCTGCCTCGAGCCCCGCCGCCGTCAAAACCTCCGCTGCAAAGCTGGCCGGAGCGGGCGCTGGCGCCGTGATGATCCTCCCGTCCCGCACCGCCTGGGGCTGATCGCGGTAGTGCGCCGCTCCCCGATAGGATTTGACCGTCTGCAGATAGTCCCGCCCGTTGGAGGTATGCGCCACATCATCGAGCATGCCCGCCCGCGCCAGCGCCAGCGTCGCGCCGCAAATTCCCGCGACCACGCACCCGTTCTCGTGCGCTTGCTTCAATCGTGCTTCGATCTCGGGCGGCGCATCACTCTCAAACGCGAGACCACCGCAAACCACGACCACGCCATCCTTCGGTGCGGAAAACCGCTCAAGCGCTTCTGTCTTGAGCCCGGAAACCGCCGTCACCGGCCCTCCGTTCGCAGAGACAAATCCAATCTCGGCGCCGTAATAGGCTCGCCCGGTTCCGGCGAGCACCCCGATTTCCCAATCGGAATACCCCTCGGTCAGCACAATGGTGATCGCAAGCATATCGTTCTCCCGGTTCAACGATCCTGTCGGTGCTCTCGCCTAACCGGTTGGGGTGACAAACCCTGTCAGCACGTTCCCACTTGACGACCGATAATCGATCGGGCTCCTCTCGCTTCATGACTGAACTGCGCCAATCCGAACTCCGCGTCGCCGCCGACCTCGCCCGCCACGACCTGCCCGGCACCGTCGTCGTGCTCGATCAACTCGCGACCACCGCGGCAATGGCTGCCGAGGCGCTCGGCGTCGAGGTGGGCCGCATCGTCAAATCGCTGATCTTTGTCGGCGAGGAGACCGGCGAGCCGATCATGGTGCTGGTCTCGGGAGCCAATCGCGTTCACGAAAAGCGTACCGGCCGCCAGATCGGCCAGAAGCTGGGCCGCGCCGATGCCGATCTGGTGCGCGAAACCACCGGCTTTACCATCGGCGGCGTTTCGCCGCTGGGACAGCTCAAATCCATTCCGATTTATATGGACACCGATCTCTTCGCGTTCCAAACCGTCTGGGCCGCAGCCGGAAACGCGCGCTCGGTATTTGAAATCGCACCGGACGATCTCGCCCGCGTCACCGGCGCACCCCGCATCACCGTCACCTGACTCCCCGGAGCCCCTAAATGGTCTATCTCCTGCTTATCGTCGGCCTCATTCTGCTCGTGGCAGGCGGCGAAGGCTTCGTGCGCGGCTCGGTGGCCATCGCAGAAAAACTTGGCATGTCCTCGCTGCTGATCGGGTTGACACTGGTCGGCTTCGGCACCTCGTTGCCTGAGCTTGTGACCTCGGTCCAGGCCGCCCTCGATGGCGCCCCCGGCATTGCCGTGGGCAATGTGGTCGGCTCCAACATCGCAAATATCCTGCTGATCCTGGGCATCACCGCGCTCATCTACCCCATCGTCGTGGACAAGGCCGTACTGCGCCGCGACGGCTCGGTTCTGGTGCTCGCGTCGCTCGCCGCCCTGGGCATCGTGCTGATCGGCACTTTGGGCCGCATTGCAGGACTGGTCCTCGTCGCTCTGCTCATTTCCTATATCGTCTTTTCCTACTTTGCAGACCGCCGCGCACAGGCATCGGCCAGCATTGCCGCGGAAGTCGAAGCAACCGGCGGCAAACAATCGGTTCTCGTCTCGATCCTGTTCGTTATCGGCGGCCTTGCCCTCACGGTATTGGGCGCTCGCCTGCTCGTATCCAGCGCGGTCGAAATCGCCACGGCCCTCGGCGTTTCGGAAACAATCATCGGGCTGACTGTCGTTGCCATCGGCACCTCATTGCCCGAACTGGTCACCTCGATCATTGCAGCGCTCCGCCGCCACACCGACCTGGCGCTGGGCAACATCATCGGGTCCAACATCTTCAACGTCTTCTCGATCCTGGGCATCACCGCGCTGATTCAGCCCATCCCCGTCCCCGACGAGATCATTCGCCTCGACATCTGGGTCATGCTCGGCGCCACCGCGCTCCTGCTCGGCTTTTCCTACACCCAACGCGAAATCGTCCGCTGGGAAGGCGGTGTGCTATTGGCGCTCTATGCAGGCTATATCGGCTGGCTCGCACTCGGAGCTATTGGCTAACCGGCAAACGGATCGACAAAAGTCCAGTCCCTGAACCTGTTGCGGAACCATGTCGATTGCCGCTTGGCATATTGCCGTGTGGCAATCACCGCTTTTTCCACCGCCTCGTCACGGTCCATCTTGCCCGCCAGCATGGCCGTGACTTCTCCCACGCCAATCGCTTTCATCGCCGGCAGCGAAGGATCGAGATCGCGCGCCAACAGCGCCTCGACCTCCTCGACAGCCCCGGCCTCCATCATCGCCGCGAACCGCTCCCCGATCCGCCGCCGCAGCAATCCCCGCTCGGGCATTAATACAATCCGCTCCAGCGCATAATCATCGAGCAGCCCGGGCCCGTTGGCATCCTGAAAGGCGCTCAGCGTCTTGCCCGTCGCCATCTGCACCGAAAGCGCCCGCACCACCCGTTGCGGGTCGGCGACCTTGAGCCGTCTTGCCGTTGCCGGGTCCCTCTCGACCAAAAGCGCCATCCGCCCCGCCTCATCGCGCTCTTGAATCAGTTTCTCAGCCTCGGCCACAAATTCAGGATCGATGGCCGGAACCTGCGCGAATCCGCTTACGAGCGCATCGAAGTAAAGCCCTGTCCCGCCAACAAAAATCAGCTCCTGATTCTCTTTGTCAGCCTCTTGAATCTGTTTGTGAGCATCGGCCAGCCAGGCGCCCGTCGAATAGCGCACCGATGGATCCACATGTCCGAACATTTCATGGTGCGCCTGCGCCAGCTCGTCCGCGTTGGGCCGCGCCGTCAGGCGGTCGAGCACGCCATAAACCTGCATGGAATCGGCGTTGACGATCCGCGCCCCGCTCTGGCGCGCTCGCGCGATGGCCAGCGCCGTCTTGCCGCTGGCGGTCGGACCAGCTATCAAAACCGCGCGCTTTGCTCCATCCCTTGCCATGGTCGTGTCTATGTCAGTTCTCGTTCTGATCGCCAATCCCAATGAACCGGCCCTGTCCAACACACTGGTGGAAACGGTCCAGCGTGAAACCCATGGCGAAATCAACTGGCTCGCGCAAGGCATAGCCTGCGAGATCATCGCGCCCAAGGCCGCCGATCCGGTTTTGACAGCCCGCGATATCATCGGCTCCCAGCCCATCGACGCGGCACTCGTTGCGCTGGCCAACCGACGCAAGCAACTGCTCGTCGCCGACATGGATTCCACGATGATCGAGCAGGAATGCATCGATGAGTTGGCAGATGCTTTGGGCCTCAAACCTCAGGTCGCCGAAATCACCGAACGCGCCATGCGCGGCGAACTTGACTTCGAAGCCGCCCTCGATACCCGCGTCGCGCTTTTGAAGGGGCTGGAGCGCCGACTGGTGGAAGACGTCCGCCGCGAGCGCATAACGCTCGCTCCCGGCGGCCGCGCCCTCATCCAGACCATGAACGCCTACGGCGCCTACACGGCCCTGGTGTCCGGCGGTTTCACCCTTTTCGCCGATTACTTCGCCAAGCGCATCGGTTTTGACGAGGCCATCGCCAACGTCCTCGAATTCGATGCCGACGACCGCCTCACCGGCACTGTCGAAAAACCCATCGTCGACAAGTCCACCAAACGCAACCGCCTCATGGCACTGGCAGCGGAAAAAGGCCTCGCTATCGCCCAGACCATGGCGGTGGGCGATGGCGCCAACGATCTCGACATGCTCCAGGCCGCCGGCCTCGGGGTCGCCATCCACGCAAAACCGATCGTTGCCGAACAGGCCGCCGTCAGGATCGATCATTCCGATCTCACAGCCCTGCTCTACCTGCAGGGGTATTCGGGCGACGACATTGTAAGATAAAGCATCGCAAATGGGAGTTCGATGCGTGGATCAGGAACCGCGGACAGTGCTGGAAACCGAACGCCTGATCCTGCGCCCCTGGCAGAACGCCGACCGCGCGCCCTTCGCGGCCATCGTTGGCGATCCCCATGTCATGCGCTTTTATACAGGCACGCGCGACCGGGCCGCGGCTGACGCCTGGATCGACAAGATGATCGCCGGCCTCGATGCCGGAACCTCGGCCTTCCTCGCCGCCGAACGCAAGGCCGATGGCGAGTTGATCGGGCTGATCGGCACCGCCCGGATCGACATGGATCTGCGCGGCAACCCGCCCGAAGAAATCGGATGGGTGCTGGGCAACCGATATTGGGGACAGGGCTACGCCCCCGAAGGCGCGCGCGCCCACATCCTTTCGGCCTGGCAGCGTGACCTGCCCGAACTCGTCGCCTTCACGGCGGCCATCAACCAGCCGTCTCAGCGCGTCATGGAAAAAATCGGCATGACCCGCGATACCGAGGGCGACTTCCTCCACCCCCGCATCGCCGAGAACCACCCCTTGCGCCCGCACGTTCTCTATCGCATCGCCAATCCGGCCCGCTCCTGATCGATCTCTGGGTGCTGGACGATTTCGACGTCGAAACCCTGCCCATCGAGCACGTCGATGGACGAAACCAATGGTCGCCCTCAAGCGCATTGCTGAACGGGCCCGGAGCGTGTCCAGCAAAACCATGTTCTCGACGCGATCGGGGATGGAAACGGTTTTGCGGTTCGCAACACGCGACAAAGCAAGGTCTTAGAGCCAAGGATTTTGTTCAATCAAATCCCGGACGGCTCTAAAATCGCACGACCGTGAGCACGATCAGGCCTGCCGCTGCCATTCCAAGCGCTGCCATGCGCAATTGCTGGCTCGGCAGCGCGATCATCTGGGCGACCATCCTTTTCATCTGCTCGGGAAATGCAGCGTAAAGCAGCCCCTCGATAACAAAGGCCAGCCCCAGAGCGGCAAGAAGATCGGTCACTTGAATTCTCCTCAAAAAAAGAGGCGCACCTGAGGTGCGCCTCCATTAGCAATTGCAGCCGCGCTCTTATTGAGCGGGAGCGGGCTCGGCGTCCTCTGCAGCGGGCGCAGGTTCGGCCGGAGCCGTTTCTTCCGGAAGACCTTCACTGCCCAGGTTCTCGGTCTCGAGCAGTTGCTCGAGATCCTGAACATCCTGCTCGATGCTTCCGGCTCCTTCGCCCGAAACCAGCGAATCCGTTGCCAGCAGATCGTCGATCTCTGTGGAATCGATGGGCTCTTCGCTCGGTCCTTGAACCCCGATATCGATCGGCGTCGCCGTCGGTGCCGGGAAGTCGGGCAATTCGCCGTTCGAACCGAAATAGTTGAAGAACGCCGAGTCCGGCGAGAGCACCATGGTGGTGTTTCCATCGGCCAGCGCGTTGCGATAGGCCTCCATCGAGCGGTAGAACTCGAAGAAGGACTGGTCCTGGGAATAGGCTTCGGCGAACAGACGGTTCTGCTCGGCGTCACCTTCACCGCGGATGATTTCGCTGTCGCGATTGGCGGCCGAAACCACCTCGACCGCCTGACGGTCGGCGATGGCACGCAGGGTTTGTGCCTGCTCCTGACCACGAGCGCGGATCAACGCGGCTTCCGCATTACGCTCGGCCTGCATACGCTCATAGGTCTGCTGGGACACTTCCGGCGTCAGATCGGTCACCAGAACGCGCACGTCCACGACCTCGATGCCCAACTCGGTCATGTCGGTTGCCACCAGATCGCTGGCTTCACGCATCATTTCCGAACGCTGTTCGGAAAGCGCCGCATCGAACTCACGCAGGCCGTAAACGGCACGCAGAGCCGATTCCAGACGGGTTGCGATACGCTGTTCGGCAAGCTGAAGGCTGCCGAGCACCGTCTGGCGGAACCGGATGGGATCAACGATACGGTAGGTGATGAAGGCATCGACGATATAGAACTGGCCGCCCGAAACCTGCAGGCGGATACGTTCCAGGTCGTAGCGCAGAAGGCGCTTGTCGATATATTGCACGGTTTCCACGAAATCGGTCGGAACCTTGAAGTAAATCCCCGGATCCTGGATTTCGCGCGTGATTTCGCCGAAGCGCATCACGATGGCCTGCTCGCGTTCGTTGACGATGAACAGCGAAGAAAACAGCACGTAGGCGGCAATGACCACTGCGACGATTGCTATGATGAGCCTATTCATTACTGGCTACCTCCGCTCTGGAGGGTGGACCCGCTGCTTCGCAGTTCGGGCAGCGGCAGATAGGGGATGACCCCCGAACCCTGGCCACCTTCGAGAAGCACCTTCTCGGTTCCGCCCAGAACCTCTTCCATCATTTCAAGGAAGATGCGCTGGCGGGTGACCTCTGGCGCGTTGCGGTATTCGTTGTAAACGGAAACGAAACGCGCCGCCTGGCCCTCGGCCTCGTTGATCACGCGGTCACGATAGGCTGCGGCCTCTTCGCGGATCGCTGCGGCCTGACCACGCGCGCTACCCAGAAGGGTGTTGGCGTATTGCCGTGCTTCTTCCTGGAAACGGTCTTCGTCCTGCAGCGCGCGCTGCACTTCGTCGAACGCATCGGCAACTTCGGCCGGCGGTGCCACGTTTTCGATCGAGATGTTGGAGATCGTCACACCCACGCCATAGCTGTCGAGAATGTTCTGGGTGATCTGCTGCACCTCGAGCGCGATCCCGGTACGATCGTCACGGAACACGTCCTGCGCCGTCCGGCGCCCGACAACCTCACGCATCGCGCTTTCGGCGGCCTGGCGCACCATTTCGTCGGGGTCGCGAACCTCGAACAGGTAAAGCCGCGGATCGGCGATCCGCCACAGGATCGAAAAGCTCATGTTGACGATGTTCTGATCGCCCGAAAGCATCAGCCCGCTATCGCGGTCATTGGTCGTTCCCGTGCCCACGCGGGTCTGGTTTTCCGTTGTGGACGCACGCTCGACGCGCTCGATCGGCCACCAATGGAAATGCAGGCCCGGACTGGAGAATTCGTCCTTGGGCTCCCCGAACAAAAGCTCGACGCCCACTTCGTTCGGCGCGATGGTATAGATCGACTGGCTGCCCCAAAAGACCAGCGCCGCCGCAACGACACCAATCACCAGCCAGCGCCCGCCGCCCGGAATATTTCCGCCGCCGCCGAACTGCTGCCGGCCGCGTGCCAGAATGTCCTCGAGATTGGGAGTATTGTTTCCCCCGCTGGGACGGCGTGGACCGTTACCGCCACCACCTCCGCCCGGCGCCTGGCCCCATGGACCGCCGCTGCGGCTCCGGCGGCCGCCCCTATTGTCTTCCCACGGCATTTCGTCCCTTTCGGTTTGTCGTGAAAGTGCTTTTGCTTATTGATGTTTTATATAGGGAACCATGGCTCCCCGATCAATGGAAACCGGGTGCGGCACGAACCACCTTGGGCCATGGTAAACGCGATTTTGACCGCGCCGTGATCGCACACGGCGTTCGATCTCTGTCAGCGTCGCTCGTATACCATGGTCACAAAGCGCGCGCTGTCTTTTTCCCCCGGCACGATTTCAGGCAGCACCGTGCCCACCCAGACCGCGGGATCGATCTGGGGAAAGAACGTATCGCCGTCCGGCGCGGCGTCGACATGGGTGACGTAAAGCCGATCCGCCAGCGGCATGGCGGCCCGATAGATCTCCCCGCCCCCATTGATGAACAGCTCATCCACCCCGTCACGCTCGGCAATCTCGCGCCCTCGCGCAATCGCCTCTGACAAATCGCCGAACACCTCGACACCCTCGGGCGCAAAATCGGCGCTGCGCGTCACAACGATATTTGTCCGCCCCGGCAAGGGCTTGCCGATGGATTGAAACGTCTTGCGCCCCACGACCAGCGGCTTGCCCATCGTCGTGCGCTTGTAGAACGCAAAGTCGGTCGGCAGCCGCCAGGGCAGATCACCCGCCGCCCCGATCGCCCCGTTGCGCCCCACCGCCGCGATCATCGCAACCACCACGCTCATGATTTGCCCGCCAATGCGACAAGGTCCGCCCCGCTCACCCGGCACACCGTCCATTCGTCCTGCATCAGAGCTCCTTGCGCCTTGTAAAATTCTATCGCTGGCGTGTTCCAGTCCAGCACCCACCATTCGAACCGTCCCAGCCCTTCGTCGATGCAGCGTCGGGCCAGATGCGCCAGCAGCGCCTTGCCGATCCCCTTCCCCCGCACCTCGGGGTCAACAAACAGATCCTCGAGCCAGATGCCATGCCGCCCCTGAAAGGTCGAGAAGGTATAAAACCATAGCGCGAACCCCACGGGCTTGCCGTCAAGTTCGGCAATCTCGCAAAAGGCCCTGGGGTTTTCGCCGAACAATTGCGCGCCGATCTGCTCGACAGTCGCCTCGACTTCATGGCCGAGCTTTTCATATTCGGCGAGCTTGACGATGAAATCGAGCACAAGAGCCGCATCGTCGGCAACCGCCATCCGGATATCGGGTTTCATCGTCCTGCCTTGACCTGCCGCCGGGACCTTCACATGGCGCGATTCCAGTTCGCGCGGCAACCACGACATCCAAGCACCGGCTTGACGCTCACATGCGCGTCCGCCAGGAACCTCCGCCCGTTCGCGGCGTTGGACTGTATCTCGCCCGAAGCCATGAAGGGACAGCACAATGACCGATCCGCAAAGAGGCCCGGTGCGCGGAGCGCCCGTGCGCAACCTCGCCATCGGCATTCTGGGCATCCTTGCCATCCTCGCCGTTGTCTATGTGGGATTTCTGGTGTTCTTTGCAGCCAGCGAGCCCGAGCGCGCCGACAACCCCGCAGAAATCGGCAGCTCAGAGGTGCCAAGCGAAGGTGTCGCGGTGCCCGATGGCGGCGATCTGACCAACGAGCCCACCCAGGCCGCGCCCGATTCCCCGGCCCGCACGCTGGAAAACATCGAAAGCTCCGGGGCCGCCGACCCGTGAGCGAATGGGCCGCGACGGCCTTTTAACCGCCGCCGTCAGACCCCACATGATCTGTGTGGTCTATTCATTGCGTAACCCCAAAGGAGTGCGCCAGATTGAGCGTTGCGTTCACCAAGGAAGAAAGTGCGGAAACGGCATCGGAAACCCTGTTGCCCGATCGCCCCATTTCGCCCGAACCCAACCTTGTGACCGAGGCGGGGCTTAAAGCCCTGCACGATCAGCTCGACGCTGCCCGCATGGCCTATAACACCGCCAGTGCCATCGAAGACGTCAACGACCGCCGCCGCGAAGCGGCGAGCCCTTTGCGGGACCTGCGCTATTTCACCCAGCGCGTGCGCACCGCCCAGCTCATCCCGGCACCGGTTCAAACCGATACCGTCGCATTCGGCAGTACGGTAACCTTCAGCCGCGACGACGGTCGGATACAGAAATACCGCATAGTGGGCGAGGACGAGGCCGATCCCAAATTAGGATCGATCTCCTATGTCTCCCCCCTCGCCCGCGCTCTCATGGGCAAAACCGCAGGAGACATCGCAAATCTGGGCGACAAGGAAATCGAGATTATCGAGATATCTTAGGCGGCGGCATCCCAAGGGAGGGCCGAACCGCGGACCCGCGCCAGCGAACATGGCCGTTTGCGGACCACGATCAGCCAGTTACACAACCTAAGCCAGATACCGAAACCACTTGCGCTCCAGCGCCGTGGTCAGGTCGATGCCGTTCTGTTTGGCAAAGATCAGCAGCATCGCCAGGACATCGGCGGCTTCATCCTCGAGCGCTTCGCGCAGCCCATCTTCCGACTCGCCCTCGCGGCGCCCCCGGCCGGTCGTTTTCAGAAACGCTGCCACCAGTTCGCCAGTTTCCTCGGAGAGTTTCAGCGCCGCCCAGTCGCGATCCCGATCGATATCACATCGCGTGGCATAAGTGTCCGAAACCTTCCCCACCGCCTGCGTCAAAGCCGCGAGTTGCGCCCGCGCCGCATCCTTGTCCGGTCTCAATAGTCGTCCCTCCGCACCACGAACAGCACCTCGATATCCTGCCAGGGGTAGAAATCCTCCTGCACCATCTCGAAGGTCGTCGGCCCGGTCTTGGTAACGCCCTCGCCGCAGAACGAGACGAAATTGTCCACGCTGCCCTTGTCGACGGTCAGCCGGAACGTGCCGATCGAATGTGCCCAGTTGGCGCCCGACGACAAAATGTAGGTAAGCCAGCTTTCGGTGAACGGCGCCGACCACGGCTCGTCCGGGCTGGTCAGCGTGCGTTCCACCGCCGCCACCAGATCATCTTCGAGACAGTATTTTTCCTCATACTCGGCTCGCTGGCCATATTCGGTGTCGATGAAGGTCGCCGCCACCGTCCCGCCCAGCCCGGGCGTGTAGCGGTGGCTCACCTCGACGATCTCACCCGCCGGAAACACCGCTTCCCACAGATAGGCCGATTTCAGCGTCCAGTCCGGCGAATAGCGTCCGGCTTCATCATAGGGATAAGGCCCCAGCGCCCCGATGCTCACCAGCATTTGCTTGTCCGTTTCGGACAACGCGTTGACAGCATCCTCGGTCGAAAGCAGATGCGGCGCCAGCGGCACGCCGAGCTTCTGCAACGCCTTTGTACGATCTACCCCAAGCGCGAAAACCGATTGGTGCAGTTCGGCCTCCACCGGCCGCCCGTCAAACGTGGTCGAAAAGCCAAAGACATTTTCAGGATCGTCGGTCGGGAAACCCGCCATTTCATAGGGCGAACTCTCGATATCAGGCATCGGAAACGCCACGAGGACATGCTGATCGGTATCGGTCAGATTCTCGAATTCATAGGTAACCCGAACCGCGTCCATCGAGAGATAGAGGTCCTCGCTGAGCATGCGCACGTTCTCGTTCTGCGCAAATTGCAGCCCGCCAACCCCCACAGTGGCCATCGTATCGTTGCCATGGGCGGGGAGCGCCAGCCCAAAAGCCATTGCTCCGATCACCCATGCCTTCATACTGCCACCTGTGCCTTGATGTGCGGATCGGGGTCATACCCGACGATCTCGAAATCCTCGAACGCAAAGTCGAAAATGGAACCGCGCCTGGTAACGATCTCCAGCCTCGGCAGCGGCTTGGGCGAACGCTCAAGCTGCGTCTGGGTCTGCTCGAAATGGTTGTGGTAGATATGAGCGTCCCCCAGCGTATGGACGAAATCGCCCACCCCCAGCCCGGTCACCTCGGCCATCATATGGGTCAAAAGCGCATAGGACGCGATGTTGAAGGGCACGCCCAGAAAGATATCCGCCGAGCGCTGATAGAGCTGGCAGGAAAGCTTGCCGTCGGCGACATAGAACTGGAACAGGCAATGACAGGGCGGCAGCGCCATATCGTCCACTTCCGCCGGGTTCCAGGCCGAAACGATGTGACGCCGGGAATCGGGCCTGGTCTTGATCTGGTTGACCAGATTGGCGATCTGGTCGATATGGCGCCCGTCCGGCGCCGGCCAGCTGCGCCACTGGCTGCCATAGACCGGGCCGAGATCGCCGTTCTCGTCGGCCCACTCGTCCCAGATCTTGACCCCGCGCTCCTGCAGCCAGCGCACATTGGTGTCCCCGCGCAAAAACCACAAAAGCTCATAGACGATGGAACGGATATGGAGCTTTTTCGTCGTCAGCAGCGGAAAGCCTTCATTGAGGTCGAACCGCATCTGATAGCCGAAAACCGAACGGGTCCCCGTCCCGGTCCTGTCGGCCCGGTCCACCCCGTTTTCCATCACATGGCGCAAAAGATCGAGATACTGCTTCATTGTGGGCCAATGTTTATCGCGATTCGCGCGGCCCCGGCGCACCGATCGCGCATCGCGATTGTTTTTGCACCCTTTGTTCGCACCCCCTTTTCATCGGGGTCCATGGTCCTTATATTGAGCGTGCCGGCAACGGCTATGGCGATAAATTGCCATCGTAATAAACCCATCGGACCCGGGGGCAGTACCCGGCGCCTCCACCAAAAACCCTCTTCTTACAGAGGCTTATGGGGGCGAAACAGGATCGACGAGGGCGTAAAGGGTGTGTTTTCGCTCGGCATGGTACCACCGTTATCGGACTAAAACTTATAGTTGCTAATGACAACAATAAGGCTCCGGTCGCTCTCGCCGCGTAAGCGGTGCGAGAACTGGGAATTTAAGTCCTACGCTCCTAGCCGGGTGTAGGCGGGGTCCGCAGGCACCTGGCAACAGAAGCCTGCATTTCTCTTGAACCCCCGCGCAAATTCAGGCTGTTATGGGCTCAATGAGAATCGCTTAGGGAGCCGCCGTAAATGGCACAAGACCACATCCGCTACGACATTTTGGCCCAGGAAGCCCTGCGCGGCGTCGTACGGAAAGTGCTGAGCGAAGTTGCTCGCACCGGCCTGCCCGGCGATCACCACTTCTTCATTTCCTTCGTGACGCAAGCCCCCGGCGTGCGCCTGAGTCAGAAACTGATCTCTCAATACGACAAGGAAATGACCATCGTCCTCCAGAACCAGTATTGGGACCTGAAAGTCTCCGAAACCGGTTTTGAGGTCGGTCTTTCGTTCGACGGCGTCAACGAGACCCTGCTCATTCCCTTTTCGGCCATCAAGGGCTTTTTCGACCCCTCGGTCCAGTTCGGTCTCCAGTTCGAAGTCGCCGAGACACAGGCCGGTCCGCGCATTGTGGCCGACCCCGATGATCCGGAGAGCGACGACATCGCCGATCTGGCCGAAACCGACGAACCCGCCATCGAAGAAGAAAGTGGCGAAAAGGTCGTCAGCCTCGATTCCTTCCGCAAGAAATGACCGACGGTGCGCAAGCGCTCGCTGACCATTGCCGGCCACCGCACCTCCATCGCGCTCGAACCCCCCTTCTGGGAGGCGCTGCAGTCCATTGCGCAGGCGCGTGAAATGTCCCTGCCCAATCTGATCGCCGAGATCGACGAAACGCGCGAGGATTCAAATCTGTCCTCGGCCATCCGCGTTTTCGTTCTGGCCTGGTTCCGTTCAGCGGCCGGGCGTTAGCGCCTGCAGGTCCAGCGCGCCCGGCGGCAGCACCGTAAACGACGAATTGATATCCTCTCCCGCGCCCGGCCCCGCCTCCGGCTCCGGCTGTGATGATGGCGCAGGCTCGGGCTGTGACAGCTGCTCCTCAAGCTCCTGAAGCTGACGCTGCTGCTCTTCGATCTGCAACCGTTCGGCCTCTTCCTGCTGTTGTTGCAACAGCAATTCGGTCTGCCGCCGCGCCTCTTCCTCCATCAGCCGTGCCTGCTCTTCGGCCGCGGCGCGCTGGCGCGCCTCCTGCTCGGCCCGCAATGCCTCGAGCTCATCGAGCTCGATTTCATAGGCCCGCATCTGGATCGCATCGACCATCGGTCCCAGATCCAGGCTCCGCTCGGGCGCAAACAGCGTCCCCTCGATCCCCAGCCCGATCCGGCCCGTGGTTTCGGTAATCAACCCGTTGCCGGCCAGCGCTCGCGTCAGCGCCAGTGTCCAGTCCGCTTCGAGCGTTCCGGTTTCCACATCGAGGCTGCCCCCGCCCACCAGCCTGGCGTCACCACCGTCGATGGCAATGTTGGCGATCCGCGCCACCCCGCCGATCAGCCGCACCAGCCCGCCCGCGTCCTGGCTTTCGAACGGCCCCGATTGCAGCGCCGTCGCAACCAGAATTTCCAGTGCCTCGGGTTCGATCTCGATGAGATTGTCCACATTGGCCGCCGCCTGAAACGCGTCCGGCGACAAGCCCTCGATCCGCAGGTCCTCGACCGAAAAACTGCCCTCCCCGTTCAGCGATCCGGCAAAGGCCCGATAGCTGTCGCCGCTCCCCTGAAACTGCATTCCAAGGGTCAAGGTGCCGCCCAGCACGTCAGCCGGCGTATCGGGCAGCGCCGCATCGATCGCAACGCCATTGAGCGTCAACCGCCCGCTCAGGCTCTTGTCGGCCAGCGCCGAGGCACAACATGCCGTTGCGTCGAGCTGGATCGTGCCACCCCCGAATTCGCCAAACAGGCCGCGCAGCCCCACATCCTCTTCGCCCCACGCATAATCGAACGCCAAAGCTTCGATCAGCCGTTCTTCGCCCGCCATCAGCACCGGCGCCGTAATGGTGATCCGCCCCCGCGTCGTCCTCTGGTTTGCCCCCAGATCGACCGGGCCGTCGGGCCACAGGCCGGGTGAAAAATTGATCACGCCAGCCGGCCCGGCCAGCATGGCGGCCACCGTTTCGACGTCGATCCCATCGAACCCCAGCGACCCTGTCACAACCGCTGTTTCCCGCTGCGCCGCATAAGACAGCGTTCCGCTGATCGCCCGCTCTGCGGCACTGGCCGAAATGTCGGACAGCGTCACGCTCTCAGTGCCCACAAAACCGATATCGGCCTGCCCTTCGAGCCCGGGAAACCACACGCCCTGCGCGCCCGCCATCTCGGCCAGAGCAACCCCGTCCGCAAACAGGAAAGAGGTCTCCCCCTCGCCCCGGATCGAGCCTGGATCGGCCAGTTGCAGCGTGCCGGAAAAATCGATCCGCTCTCCGCCGCCCTCGAGCGAGAAATCGGCATCCATGTTGCCCTGTGGGTTGCCCTCCAGCCGGGCGCTGGCAATCGCGCCATCCTCTCCGGCAATCAGCGACGCCAGCCCCAGCTGGTCGAGCAATTGCGTGCCGCTTCCTGCCGCCGCCTCAAGCGAAACCACCAGATTTTCGCGCCCCAACCCACCTATGCCTCCGGTCATGTCCAGCCGCCCGGAAACCTCACTCACCCCGGCCCGGCCATCGAGCGTCAAAATCTGCACGCCATCGCGTCCGGGCGCTTCGAGAACCACCGACATTTGCGCGGGAAGGCTGCCCGACACAGCCTGGCGCAACGGATTGTCCTCGCCCGTCAACAGCCCGACCGCGGGAGCATTCGATGCAATCTCGAGACGGCCTTCGCCCGCGACGACCGGCGCCGCCAGCGTGCCGGACAGCCGGCCCGTGCCCTCGAACCCGACCCCGCCATACGACCCGACAGCAAGGCTTTCGAACTCGAGCCCCTCCGCGCTCCAGGCCGAACGCAGCGAAAGATCTTCGAGCCCCAGCCCCTCGACCCGCGCCGCCTCCACATCGAGGTCGAGCCGCCCCTGCGGGAAGCTCAGGCCAAACGCGCCTGCCGGATCGATCGGCGGCAGCAGCGCCAGCAACGCCGTGCTCTGGCGCGCGTTAAGCGCCGACAGCCCTGCGGTGACCTCGAGCGAAGGCGCATCCCCGAACCGCATATCGCCCGATACCGTGTGAACCGTCTCGTCAAGCACCAGCAACCCGTCGATAAACCGCAGCCGGTCGTTGACCAATTGCACCCGCCCGTTGAGCGAACCGCCCATACCGAACAACGGATTGCCCTCCCCGGCCCGCTTCCAGAGCAGCGAGAGTGCATCGAGCCGCGGCGAGGCCATCGACAGCGTGCCCTCGAAGGCCGGCCAGCCCGCCGCCCGGCCCAATTGCCCGGTCAGTTTCAGCGTCGTGTCTCCCGACAGCCGCCCCGAAAATTCCTCGACCGTCCAGCTCTCGCCATCGCTCGTGGCGTCCAGCCGCACGTCGCGCACCGCAACGCCGCGCACCGAAAGCTCGTTGATCGCCATGGCGATCCGTCCCGGCAGCGGCGGCATCAAAGGCTCGGGCATGCCGCGCAACAGCCGGACGATTTCGAACGGCTGGGTGCCCTCGTCCGTCACCGCCCGTGGCTGGAGCGCGACCACGCCGCCCGATACCGTAGCGTCAAACGCCGGCTCCGCCCCAAGGCTCAGCGTCGCCTCCCCGGTCAGCCGGGTTGCCGTCTGGTTCTCGTCGGGCAGCAGCACGAACTCGGAAAGCGCGATCCGCTCGGCATCGGCAATGAGCGGGCTTTCCAGTGTCATCCCCCCGACCACCGCTTCACCCTGATCGGCTGGCGGGGCCTGCCGATAGGTCAGTGTCCCTTCAAGGCTCGGCGCTCCTCCCGTATCCAACAAGCCCTCGGCGGTCACCGAAAACGCCCCGCTGGTCGGCCGCACAAAGGCACTGACCTGCATCTGCCCGGCCGCATTCATCGCCGATGTCGAAGCCCGCACGCCATAGGCCGTGCCCTCATGGACGGCCTGCCCCTCGATAGCGAACGGCCCGCGAACGCCCGTCAGCGCCATATCGCCATTGAAACCGTCAGCCCGCCAGCTCTCGCCGCTGCGCAGATCGGTCAGCCGCACCACGCCATCAGTCAGCTGCGCATTGGCGATCGACACATTGGTGACCGTCGCCGATTGCGCCAGCGTGATCGGCGTCTGCAATTGCCCCTCTTCATCGATCACCAGATTGAGTTCGGGCTCGATCAGCCGCAATTGGGTGACGGTGAACCGGTCGCGCAGGAAATCCATCAATGACAGATCGGCTTCGATCAGCCGCGCCGACCCCACCGGCGCCTCCGCCGGCCCAAGCCGTGCATTCTCGAAATGCATGCGCGGCTGCGGCAGCAGGGTAAAATCCATATCGCCGGCAATCTCGACCTCGACCCCCAGCGCCTCGGCCGCCATCTGCTCCATGCGCGGCTTATAGGCGTTCCAGTCGATGAACCACGGAACGATAAAGGCGCCCCCCATCAAAAGGATCGCGATCAAACCGATGGCGATGTAGATGCGATTTGCCAAGCCGTTGGCGTCCTTTTACAAAGTCGATGGAAGATTAATTTGAGATCGGGACCCAAAGGGCCGCGAAGCGAACAGTTGCAGACTTTTCCGGTTCGATCTCACGCCAAGACAGCGGCCCAATTTCCCATTCCGATTCAACCAAGCGGTATTGGACCTTAGGCATATCGCCCCGCCCCGTCACCCGGCTTATCCCGCCTAAGTTCAAGATTTCACAACCTGTATGCGGCAAGTTGCCTTGCAGATGCAAACGCAGCACCTTAAGCGGGTCCGCTTGATGCCAAACCAGGAAGCTCCATGACGACGCCGGTGAAAACGGCCAAGCAGATCTATTTCGTCACCCAGCGCTGGGTCCGCCCGCATCTGGCGAGCTTTTTCGCCCTGCAACAGCCCCGCCTCTGGCTGCTCGCCATCCTGCTCGGCGTGATCGGCGGAACGCTGGGCATCGCCTTCCGCCTCGCCATCGGTTTTATCCAATGGGTCTGGCTGGGCACCACCTCCGAACAGGTCCTCACCACCCTCTCTGCGCTTCCCTGGTGGTGGCCATTGGTCGGCCCTCTCGGTGGCGGCGTCGTCGTCGGCATCATCCTCTATTTCTGGCGCCCACTGGGCCGCGCCGGCGGCGTCGCCGATGTCATCGAGGCCCGCGTGCGCGAATCCTCGGCCCTCACCTTCCGCGGCGCAACGGTCGCAACGCTCGTCACTGCCATCACGCTCGGCTCTGGCGGCAGCGGGGGCCGCGAGGGGCCCATCGTCTATTACGCAGCCGCGGCATCCAAACTCGGTTTCCGCATCTTCCGCCTGCCCGCCGCCGCGCCCCGCATCGCCCTGGCCTGTGGCGTGGCCGCCGCCATTTCCTCTTCGTTCAACGCCCCCATCGCCGGTGTCCTGTTCGCACACGAAGTCATTCTGGGCCACTTCGCCATGAGCGCCTTCGTGCCGCTCGTCATCGCCTCGGTGGTCGCCGCCATCATCTC
>PBNW01000072.1 GCA_002723255.1 Pelagibacterium sp.
CCCCGCCACTATAGCCGACCCGCGTATCGATGACGCCGGGCATCTTGCGGATCAGATCCTGCATGCCCCAGAAGCATCCACCGGCTAAAATTGCATGTTCAGTCATCTATCCCTCCACCTGATCGAGATATGAGCCATAGCCTTGCGCTTCCATGTCCTGCTTGGGAACGAAGCGGAGCGAGGCCGAGTTGATGCAGTAGCGCAACCCACCGCTCTCGGCGGGTCCATCGGGAAAGACGTGACCGAGATGGCTGTCGCCATGGCTTGAACGCACTTCGATCCGTGTCATCCCGTGGCTGTCGTCGCGCAGCTCGGCGACATTGTCTGTGACGATAGGTTTGGTAAAGGCAGGCCAGCCGCAACCGGAATTATACTTGGCCGCCGACGAGAAAAGCGGTTCGCCCGATACGATATCGACATAGATTCCGGGCTCGAAATGCTCGTCATATTCGCCGGTGAAAGGCCGTTCCGTCCCGTTTTCCTGCGTTACCCGAAACTGCTCGGTCGTCAGCCTCTCGACGGCTTCTCTTGTTTTGCCGTAGGTCAACGATGTGTCCTTTCGTGAAAGTGTTGCCCTATATTTGGGTACTGCCCAACCGTTCGTCAAACCAGGGGCGGTCAATTTATCGAAGGTGGCGAGGAGTGCCTTGGTGTCACAGGCAATTTGATGCCAATGTGCGGCACTGGCCAATTCGAGAAAGAAGATTCTACCCATGTCAAATCAGCACAAAATCCGGTGGGGGATCCTCGGTCCGGGCGGCATCGCCCGCGCCTTCGCCGGCGGCCTGGCGCACGCGCAATCGGGCGAACTCGTGGCGCTGGGCGCGCGCAATCCCGATAAGCCCGACTACGCCGAAAACTTTCCCGGCGCCCGGGTTCTCAATGGCTATGACGCGCTGCTGGCCGACCCCGAAGTCGATGCGATCTATATAGCCACTCCGCACCCCCAGCACGCCCAATGGGCCATCAAGGCGGCCGAGGCGGGCAAGCATGTGCTGTGCGAAAAACCCATGGGCCTGACCGCGTTCGAGGCCGACGCCATGTTCCACGCCGCGCGCGAGGCAAAAACCTTTATGGGCGAGGCCTTCATGTACCGCGTCCATCCCATGACCCAAAAGCTCATCGATCTTGTCGCGTCCGGCGAAATCGGCGAGGTCCGCGCCATAAAATCGAGCTTTGGCTTTGCCATGCCGCGCTTCGATCCCGAACATCGCCTCTATGCCAATGATCTGGCCGGTGGCGGCATCCTCGACGTCGGTTGCTATCCTGTGTCCATGGCGCGGCTGATCGCCGGCGCGGCAAACGGCAAGCCCTTCCTCGAACCCGAAAGTGTCCACGGGACCGCCCATCTCGGCCAATCCGGCGTCGATGAATGGGCTGCAGCGGTGCTCAAATTTCCCGGCGGCATCCTGGCCGAAGTCTCCTGCTCGGTTTCGCTCGCTCAGGACAATATCCTGCGCATTCTGGGCACAAAGGGACGCATCGAGGTGCGCGACTTCTGGTTCGCCACCGGCCATAAGGGCGGCACCGCCCTGATCGACATCATCCGTCCCGACGGCACTCACGAGCCCATCGAGGTCTCAGAAGCCGGATGGCTTTATTCCTTTGAGGCCGAGGCGGCCAGTGTGGCAATCCTTGCCGGCCAGACCGAGTTCAGCGCCCCCGGCATGAGCTGGGACGACACCCTCGGCAATCTGCGCGTCCTCGACAAATGGCGCCAGGCCGCCGGTCTCGAATACGAGATCGAAAAGCCGGCCCTGCGCACCAAAACCCTCAAGGGCGAGGCGCTAATCGGTGGCAACCAGATCGGCCATATCGCCATCCCCGGCCTGGACAAACCGATTTCCAGGCTCGCCATCGGCTTTGAAGATTTCCGCAGTTTTTCCAGCGCCGCGATCCTGCTCGACGCGTTTTATGAAAAGGGTGGCAACGCCTTCGATACTGCCTTCATATACGGCAATGGTATCACCGAAACCCTGTTCGGCGATTGGCAGGCCTCGCGCGGCATCCGCGACGATGTGGTGGTGGTCGGCAAAGGCGCCCACTCGCCACTGACCTATCCAGAAATGATCGCCAAACAGCTCGACATCAGCCTCGACAGGCTCAAGACCGACCATGTCGACGTCTATTTCATGCACCGCGACAACACCGATATTCCGGTCGACGAATTCGTCGACGCCATGGATGCAGAAGTCCGGCGCGGACGTATCCGGGGTCCGTTCGGTGGTTCCAACTGGACCCGCGAGCGCTTCGATGAGGCTGTCGCCTACGCCAATCGTACCGGCAAGACGGCGCCCGGCGCCCTCTCGAACAATTTCTCGCTGGCCCAAATGCAAAAGCCGCTCTGGCCCGGCTGTGTCGCCTCGTCCGATGACGCCTGGCGCGCATGGCTCTCGGACCGCCGGGTCACCAATTTCGCCTGGTCGAGCCAGGGCAGGGGCTTTTTCACCGACCGGGCCGGGCGCGACCGAACGGAGAATCCCGAACTGGTCGAGACCTGGTACACCGACGCCAATTTCGCCCGTCGCGATCGCGCCGTCGAGCTGGCGCACAGGCTGGGCAAAAAACCCATCCACGTCGCGCTCGCCTATTGCCTGCATCAGTCGTTCCCGATCGTCCCGCTCATCGGTCCGCGCACCCTCGCCGAACTCGATGACAGCCTGCAGGCGCTCGATATCGCGCTTACGCCCGATGACGTCGTCTGGCTGCGCGACGGATGACCCCCCGCCGATTCCAGCCTGTTACACAATCGGCACATTTGCCGGTGTATGACGGCCCCGAACTCTGATCTGAACTCCTGGAGGCGCGGGTGAGCGACCCGGTATTCGACATCTTTATCGTCGGCGGTGGCATCAATGGCTGCGGCATCGCGCGCGATGCGGCGGGGCGGGGCTTTTCGGTCTGCCTTGCCGAAATGAACGATCTGGCCTCTGGAACCTCCTCGGCCTCCACCAAGCTCATCCACGGCGGCCTGCGTTATCTCGAACATTACGAATTCCGGCTGGTGCGCGAATCCTTAAAGGAACGCGAAGTGCTCTGGGCCATGGCGCCGCACATCATCTGGCCGCTGCGTTTCGTCCTGCCCCATCACAAGGGTCTGCGCCCCGCATGGCTCCTGCGGCTGGGGCTGTTCCTTTACGATCACATAGGCGGCCGCAAGCGCCTGCCGCCCACCGCCACCCGTAACCTGCGAAAAGACCCGCTGGGGGCCGTTCTCAAGTCCGGCCACGCCAAGGCATTTGAATATTCCGATTGCTGGGTCGACGATGCCCGCCTCGTCGTCCTCACCGCCCGCGACGCTGCCGATCGTGGCGCCGAGATTCACACCCGCACACGCCTGACATCGGCCCACCGGGAAGGCGACCATTGGGAAATCACCACCGTCAATGACGCTGGCCAAACCCGGACCGCACGGGCCCGCATGCTGGTCAATGCCGCCGGACCCTGGGTATCAGAGGTGCTTTCGGGCCTGATCGGCGGCAATGAAAGCCACGACGTCCGCCTCGTCAAAGGCAGCCACATCGTGGTGCGCAGGCTCTACGACGATCCGCGCTGCTTTTTCTTCCAGAATGCAGATGGCCGCATCTTTTTTTCCATTCCCTATCAGGGCGATTTCACCCTGATCGGCACCACCGACCAGGACTTCGACGGCGATCCGGCATCCGTCGACATTTCCCCGGCCGAAATCGACTATCTGCTCGAGGCGGCCAACCAGTATTTCAGTGACCCGATCGATAAAGACGATATCTCCTGGACCTATTCCGGTGTCCGTCCGCTCTACAATGACGGCGCCTCCAAGGCTCAGGAAGCCACGCGAGACTATGTTCTCAAACACACCGGCGGCAAGGGTACGCCCGCGCTGCTCAATGTGTTCGGCGGCAAGCTGACCACCTACCGCCGCCTCGCCGAATCCGCGCTCGAGCACATCGAATCCGCTCTGGGGCGTCGAAAGCCCCGCTGGACCGCGCACTCGTCCCTGCCGGGCGGCGGCTTCGCCGTCGACGGCTTTGAAGCCGAAGTCGAGGGTCTGCGGGCTCAATACCCGTTTCTGGCCGCCCGGGATGCAGAAAGGCTCACGCGCGCCTATGGCACGCTCGCCTGCGCCATCCTGGGCGACGCCCGCACCCCCCAAGACCTCGGCCCCGATTTCGGCTGCGGCCTGACCGGCGCCGAAGTGCGCCACCTGGTCGAGCGTGAATGGGCCCGCAGCGCCCAGGACATCCTCTGGCGCCGCTCCAAACTCGGCCTTTATGGCGAGCGCATTGATGGTCCAGCGCTCGCTGCATTCGTGCGGGATATGGTCGACGCCCCGAACCCCTAAACGAACCTGCGCGATACTTGGCTTATCGAAAGCCCATTGCATACCACGACCGCGCTCTGGAAGTTGCTTGACTGGTGCAAGGCGCCGCGTTGCTCCGCTTGCGGCATCGGCACCAGCCCGATATCGGCCCGCATCCGCTCATTGAGCCGCGATATGTCCAGATATTCCGGGCGATTGCTCGGGTGCGTCAACACTGCTCTTATAAGATTGGAAAACCGCGTCATGAGATTTATCCTTCCGGTATCGTCCGGCCAGAATGCGCCGGAACGCCTTCGGAAGACCAATCGAACGTTACATCGATCCATAAAGAGAGCTTATGATAAATGAGCGAAAATCTGCCGCCTCTGCCAACCCTGCGCGTGTTCGAGGCCGCGGCCCGTCATCTCAATTTCACTCGTGCAGGCGAGGAACTGGGCATGACCCAGGCGGCGGTCAGCTATCACATCAAATTGCTGGAAGAGCGCATCGGTGCGACCCTGTTCGTGCGTCAGGGACGAAAGCTCGATCTCACCGACACGGGAAACACACTCGCACCGGCCCTGAGCAGCGCCTTCCGCTCGGTAGCCAGTGCGTTTGAGGCCGCGAAAGCGAAGACGGGCAGTACGCTGTCGATTTCGGCGCTTCCGACCGTCTCGACCCAATGGCTGGCCCGACGCCTTGGCGCGTTCCAGATCAGCCATCCCGGACTTGCCGTGCGGCTTGAAATGTCGACGGCCCTCGTCGATTTCGACCATGACGATATCGATGTCGGCATTCGTGTCGGATTGGGCGAATATCCTGGGCTCGTCTCCCACCTTCTGTTCAGGGCCGAATACGCGCCCATGCTCAGCCCGGCTCTGGCCGCGAGCGTGGGCGGCGTCGAAACGCCGGCCGACCTGCTCAAGCTGCCCTTCGTCAGCGAGGGCGAACTCTGGAATGCACAATGGCTCGAACTGGTCGGCCTGCCTCGTCCCGACGTGGTCAAGGGGCTCAACGTCAATTTCGGCAGCCAGTATCTGGACGCCGCAGCAGCGATCTCGGGCGCCGGCATCGCCATGCTGACTCCGGCCCTCTATCGCGAGGAACTCAAGGATGGGCGCCTGATCCAGCCTTTCGATACTGTCGGTGTCGATCCCGTCAGCTACTGGCTTGTCTATCCCCACGCCCGCCGCACGCTGCCCAAGATCAGGGCTTTTCGCGATTGGCTCCTGGCCGAGGCAGAGGCGCTGCAAAACCATGGAGATTGACAGCCGGGGTTACCCGCACCGTCGGCAGATGGTTGCGCGCGTCAAGGGCCGGGCAATCGACCGTGCCCGGGGCTCTAATGGCGGCTTTGTTCTTCCAGCCACTGGACGTGCCAGTCCTCGGAAAGGGCGTCCCGGCGGCGGCCATAGCGCCCCTCGGTCAAATCGGCCCCGACAATCCTCTCGGTGCGGAAATGGCGGAACGCGTTGCGCAGCGTGCACCAGGCCGCGATGATCTGCTTGTTTTCGTAAAAGGCGATCTGCACCGGCCAGATTTCGCGCGCCGATGCATTGCCCTTTTCGTCCTCATAGTCGATGCGCAGGGCCCGTTCGGCGCGCATCGCCTTCCGCACCAGGGCCATGAGGGGCAGGGGGGCGCCGACCGCCTCGACCCGAACCGGCCACAGTCCGGTATCGGAAATCCGGTCACGCAAGTCGTCCGGGCTCGCCGTGGCGATCTTGCCCAAGGCGTTTCGCGCCGCAGCGGAAAGCTCGACGTCTGGCTGCGCCTCAACCCAGCGCGCGCCAAGAACCAGGGCCTCGAGTTCATCGGCCGAAAACATCAGCGGCGGCAGAAAAAAGCCCGGCCTCAGCATGTAGCCGACCCCCGCTTCCCCTTCGATAGGAGCGCCGAGCCCGATCAGCGTCTGGATGTCGCGATAAAGCGTGCGAACGGACACCCCTTGGACTTGGGCCAGTTGCGCCGCCGTCACCGGCAGCCGGTGCCGGCGGAGGGCATCCATGATCGCAAATAGGCGTTCTGTCTTGTCCATGTGTGAAACTGCTGCGAATCCGGTCCTTTGCGACGTTGCATTATAGGGGCGGCACCACTATTGTCCGGCAAAATTTTGGACAGTCTGGATACCCCCTGATGAGCGACGATTCCTTCCTGCGCGAAGTCGAAGAAGAACTGCGCAGCGACAAGCTGAAAGCCTTCTGGCGCCGCTTTGCGCCGTTCATCATTGGCGGTGCTGTGCTTATCGTGCTGCTGGTGGGCGCCAACGAAGTCTGGAAGTGGTATCGCTCGAGCACGGCCGCCAACGCGTCCGACCAGTATTATGCCGCGGTCGAAATGGCCGACAGCGGCGATGTCGCAGGCGCTCAGGCTGCCTTTGCCGAACTCGAAGCGAGCGGGCCGGCTGGCTATGGAATTCTGGCGCGGTTTCAGGAAGCCGCGCTTCTGGCGGAGCAGGGTGATCCTCAGGGCGCGATCGAGGCCTATGACGCGCTCGCCGCCAGTCTCGACCAGCGCCGGTTGCGTGAACTCGCCTACATTCTCGGCGGCTATCTTGCCGTGGACCATCTCGATGTCGGTGCCGTTGAGCAGCGCGTCGGCGGTCTGACCGGCGAAGACAGCGCCATGCGCAACAGCGCCCGTGAAGCGCTGGGGCTCGCCCACTACAAGGCGGGCAATCTCGAGGAGGCGCGTATTAATTTCGAAGCCATGGCCGCCGACCCCAATGCGGGCCAGGACATCCAGCTGCGCGCCTTCATCTATCTCGAGCAGCTTGCCTCGACCGGTGTGGACGTGAGCGAAGACCTGCTTGGTGCCACCGGACCCATGGACACGGCCCCCGAGCAGGCCACTGTTCCCGCCCAATCCCCGAGCCTGGACACGGTCGGTCAGCCGCTGGAAGCTGAAACCGAACAATGAGCGCGAATGTAACCGTCGCCACCAGTGATGCCAGCAAAAGTGGCTTGCACTTTTGCGGTTCGGCATCGCGCAGGAAAATTATGGCGACTACGAACAAGAGCGTGAATTGATATGAGCGCAAGCGTAACCGTCGCCATCGTCGGCCGCCCCAACGTCGGCAAATCGACCCTGTTCAATCGGCTGGTGGGCCGCAAGATCGCCATCGTCGACGATACGCCCGGTGTCACCCGCGACCGTCGCGAAGGGCTGGGCCGGATCGGCGATCTGACCTTCACGCTGGTCGATACCGCCGGCTATGAAGACGCCAACGACGACAGTCTCGAAGCGCGCATGCGCCGCCAGACCGAAATGGCCATCGCCGAAGCCGACGTCATCTTGTTCATGATCGACGCCCGCGCCGGGCTGACGCCAACAGACGAGCATTTCGCCCGTCTGCTGCGCAAGGCCGACAAGGAAATCCACGTCATCGGCAACAAGGCCGAGGGCAGGGCCGCCGAGGCCGGGCTGGTCGAGGCCTATGCCCTGGGCTTTGATGAAGCCATTCCTCTCTCCGCCGAGCACGGATTGGGGCTGGCCGATCTCTATTCCATCATTTCCCAGGCCGTCGACAGGGCCGATGAAGCCAAGGCTGCTGCCGCAGAAGCCGAATTCGACTACGATATGGTGCAAAAGCCCGCTGTCGATGTGGACGTCAACGAAGACGAGGGCGAGGATCAGGCCGGCGACACGGCTCCCCTGCGCTGGAACCCCAACCGTTATCTCAACGTCGCCATCGTCGGGCGCCCCAACGCGGGCAAATCGACGCTGATCAACCGCATGGTGGGCGAGGAACGTCTTCTCACCGGCCCCGAAGCGGGCATCACCCGCGACTCGATCATGGTCCCGTGGGAGTGGGAAGGCCGGGTCATCAACCTGGTCGATACCGCGGGCATCCGCCGCAAATCCCGCGTGCAGCAAAAGCTCGAAAAGCTCTCGGTCTCCGACAGCCTGCGCTCCATCCAGTACGCCGAAATCGTCGTCCTGCTGCTCGATGCCACCATCCCGTTCGAAAAACAGGACCTGGCGCTGGCCGATCTGGTCGAGCGCGAAGGCCGCGCCATGGTCATCGCCGTCAACAAATGGGACCTGATCGAAGACAAGAACGCCAAGATCCTCGAACTGCGCGCCGAATGTGAACGCTTGCTGCCTCAGTTGCGCGGCATCCCGCTGGTCACCATGTCGGGCCTGCAGGGCCGCAACATCGACAAGCTCATGAAGGCGATATTCGAGATCGAGCGGACCTGGAACGTCAAGATCCGCACTGCCAAGCTCAACCGCTGGCTCGCATCCATGACCGAGCACCATCCGCCCCCGGCGGTGTCCGGCCGGCGCCTGAAACTGCGCTACATGACCCAGGCCAAGACGCGCCCGCCCAGCTTTATCATCTTCGCCTCACGTCCCGATGCGCTGCCCAAGGCCTATCAACGCTACATCGTCAACGGCCTGCGCGAAGACTTCAATCTCCCCGGCACCCCCATCCGCCTCTGGGTCCGCGGCGGCAAGAACCCCTATGTCGATGACGACGGGAAGTAGACATTGAAAAAGGCCGGGTTCGCACCCGGCCTTTTTCTTTTGAAATCCAGTCCGCTAGAGCGTGTCCAGCAAAAGTGGAGACGGTTTTGCGGTTTGGACACGCGACAAAACAAGGGGCTAGAGCCGAGGATTTGATTCAATCAAATCCTGAACGGCTCTAAAGGGGCTCTTCGCCCTGCAGGATGTCCACCCGCATGCCGGTCTGTGTGTAATTGGCCGATACCAGATCGACGATTTTCGGCGCGACCTCGTCGGGCGAGGGCAGCGTCTTGGGGTCTTCGCCCGGCATTGCCTTGGCGCGCATGGCGGTGCGGACCTGTCCGGGATAAAAGATATTGGCCTTCACCTCGGTGATCGCCATTTCCCCGGCATAGGCTTTGACCATGGCGTCCAGCGCCGCTTTCGACGCCGCATAAAGCCCCCAATAGGGCTTGGCCGACAGCGCCGCGCCCGAGGAGATGAACACCGCCCGCCCGGCATCGGACTGGCGCAGCAACAGATCCAGCGAGCGGATCAGCCGGAAATTGGCTTCCACATTGACCGCAAAGACGTTGGCGAAGTCCTTGGGTGCGATATGGGGCAGGGGGCTCAAAACGCCCAGTGCGCCCGCATTGCCGATCAGCCCGTCGAGTTGGCCCCAGCGTTCGAAAATAGCGGCGCCGAGCCGGTCGATGGCTTCCCCATCGGTCAGATCCATGGGTACCAGCGTTGTCGAGGAGCCCAGCGCCTGGATGTCGTCGTCGAGATCTTCGAGCCCGCCCACCGTTCGCGCCACGGCGATCACATGCGCGCCGCGCGAGGCGGCGTTTTTGGCGGCGGCATAGCCCAGCCCGCGCGAGGCACCGGTCACCAGCACCACGCGGCCGGCAAGGTCTTTGATATCGGTCATGCTATACGGCTTCTCTCAGCATCGAAATCTGCTTGGGGTCGTTCTTGGAGCGCCCCTCCAGATCGGTGAGCGGCGTGGGATAATCGCCGGTGAAATAATGGTCGGTAAATTGCGGCGCCTTTGGATTGCGCTTTTCTCCACCCACGGCGAGATAAAGCCCGTCGATCGACAGGAATTCCAGCGAGTCCGCGCCGATATAGCGGCACATGTCGTCCAGCGTCGCATACTGGTTGGCCAGCAGCTTGTCGGGGTCGGGCGTGTCGATGCCGTAATAATCGGAATGATAGATCATCGGACTGGCGACCCGGATGTGGACTTCTTTGGCGCCCGCTTCGCGGATCATCTGAACGATTTTCAGCGATGTGGTGCCCCGCACGATGGAATCATCGACCAGCACGACCCGCTTGCCTTCGATTACCGCCCGGTTGGCCGAGTGCTTGAGCTTGACCCCCAGCGCCCGGATAGATTGCGTCGGCTCGATGAAGGTGCGGCCAACATAATGGTTGCGGATGATCCCGTATTCGAAGGGGATGCCCGATTGCTGTGCATAGCCCAGCGCCGCCGGCGTTCCGCCATCGGGAACCGGTACCACGACATCGGCTTCGACCGGGTTTTCCCTGGCCAGATTGATGCCCATGGCCTTGCGCGCCGAATAGACCGAACGCCCCGAGACCACCGAATCCGGCCGGGCAAAATAGACATATTCGAAAAGACACACCCGCTCGGGACGAGCCTTGAATGGCTTGAAGCTGTCGATGGAGACCGAGCCGTCCTTCTGCAATTCGCACACGATCACTTCGCCGTTCTCGACGTCGCGCACGAATTTTGCGCCAATGATGTCGAGGGCGCAGCTTTCCGACGCAAAGATCGGCCTGCCGTCGAGATCGCCCAGCACCAGCGGACGGATGCCGTTGGGGTCGCGCGCCCCGATCAGCTTGGTGCGCGTCATGGCCACCATCGCATAGGCGCCCTCGATGGCGCCAAGCGCATCGATGAACCGGTCGGCCGACCGTGTGCGCTGGGATCGAGCGATCAGGTGCAGCACCACTTCGGTGTCGGACGTCGACTGGCAGATGGCGCCCTGCGCGATCAGACGCTTGCGCAGCGATAGCCCATTGGTGAGATTGCCGTTATGCGCAATGGCGATGCCGCCCACTTCGAGTTCGGCAAACAGCGGCTGCACGTTGCGCAGCACCGTTTCGCCCGTCGTCGAGTAGCGCACATGGCCCATGGCGATATTGCCGGGCAGTCGGCCAAGTGTGGCGGCGTCGGTAAAGTGATCGCCGACCAGGCCCAGATGGCGCTCGGAACTGAAGCGCTTGCCGTCGAAGGAGACGATGCCGGCGGCTTCCTGTCCGCGATGCTGGAGGGCGTGAAGCCCTAGCGCTGTCAGCGCCGCCGCATCATTGTGCCCCAAAATGCCGAACACGCCGCACTCCTCGCGCAGCGTGTCTCCGTCCATCTCGAGGGCAAGCCCTGTCAGGTGATCGCCTGTCGTCGCGTGGAGCGTGCTCAAATTATCCACCATTGATGCGAGGACATAAAAGGAGCGGTTCGGAAAGCCTTGCGCGCTTCGCAAAAATCGCTCCGTCAATCGGGGGCTTACGCTCCCGACCCATGCAAGTCAACACAGCTCGATACCGCCTGCGGCGATATCACACTCCGTTGATCGCTGCCGGAGGTTCGGTGGTCGTTGCCGGCTGCGGATCGTTGGAGCCCTCGTCGGTGATGACGGGATCTTCCATCGGGTTGGTGCCCTGCAGCAGATCGTTGACCTGTTCTTCGAGATTTTCCGGAAGAAGCGAGATCAGCCCGTCACCCAGCGAGCGCAAGGTCGGCAGCGACTGCGCCTCGCCATACCACGGCAGATTGGGCGGATTTTCCCCGATCAGCCAATCGGCAAAGATCACAACGACCACCGCGATCAGGATGCCCCGCAGCGCGCCGAACACGAAGCCGAGCGTCCGGTCGAGCGGACCCAGCTTGGAATCGGTGATGAAATCCCCGATCTTCATGGTCAGAAGATGCAGGATGATCAGCGCAACAATAAAGCTCACCACCACGGTGGCGATATTGGCCCACAGCGGATCGGCCACGAATTCCTGGGCGATCTGGGGCTGGTAGAAAAACATGTAGGCGGCAAACGCGGCCGCACCGGCCCAGGTGACGAGCGAGAGCACTTCGCGGGTCAGCCCGCGCGCCGTCGCCAGCAACGCGGAAATCAGAACGAGAATTCCGACGGCAATGTCGAAAGCAGTCAGCATGGGGGATCGGTCTCCAGCAAGCCCTGTTTGACTGTTCGTTTAGCGGTTAAATGTGGCAAAGCCAAGCGATTGCATGGGATTTCCAAGGCTTACCCAACGTCGTGTACCAAAATCAGTCCGCATCGGCCATGCTCCGCTCGCCTGCTGCCGCGATCCGGCCCACAAGTTCGGCCAGCGCCGAAAATTCATTGATCGCCACCCCGTCGGTCCGCTCCGAAGCGTTGAGCTTGGCGGTATGCACCGATCCGAATCCCAGCTTTGCCGCCTCGCGCACCCGCAGATTGGCATGCACCACCGGACGGACTCCGCCCGAAAGGCTAACCTCGCCGAAATAGACGGCATCGGCGGGCAGGGGCGAATTGGTCAGCGATGAGATCAGCGCCGCTGCCACGGCAAGGTCGGCTGCCGGCTCATTGACCTTTAGCCCGCCCGCCACATTGAGATAGATGTCATTGGCCCCGATCCGCACCCCGCACCGCGTTTCGAGCACCGCCAGCACCATCGAAAGCCGCGACGAATCCCAGCCCACCACCGCCCGGCGCGGCGTGCCCAGCGGGGAGGGGGCGACCAATGCCTGGATTTCCACGAGTACCGGCCGCGTACCCTCGACGCCGGCAAACACCGCCGATCCCGCCGCCCCGGAATCGCGCTGATCGAGAAACAGTGCAGACGGGTTGGGCACTTCGCGCAATCCCGATCCGGCCATCTCGAACACGCCGATCTCGTCGGTCGCGCCATAACGGTTCTTGACCCCGCGCAGGATGCGATAGGTCAGCGATGTGTCGCCCTCGAAATAAAGAACCGCATCGACCATATGCTCGACCACACGTGGTCCGGCGATCTGCCCATCCTTGGTCACATGCCCCACCAGCACCACTGCCGAGCCCGATTTCTTGGCAAATCGGGTCAGCGCCTGCGCGCTGGTGCGCACCTGCGTGACTGTGCCTGGTGCGCTTTCCACGCGCTCGGTCCAGCAGGTCTGGATGGAATCGATGATCACCAGATCGGGCGCCTTGCCTTTTTCGATGGTGGCAAGAATGGTCTCCACATGGGTTTCACTGGCCAGCTCCACCGGCGCATCGGCAACGCCAAGCCGCGCAGCGCGCAGCCGCACCTGCGCAATCGCCTCTTCACCGGAAATATAGATGACCCGCTTGCCCTGCCGCGCCAGCGACGCGGCCGCCTGCAACAGCAGCGTCGATTTGCCGATCCCCGGATCGCCGCCCACCAGGATAGCCGATCCCATGACGAACCCGCCGCCCAGCACCCTGTCGAGCTCGCCATTCTTGCTCTCGATACGGATCGCGTCTTCGCTGTCACCCGAAAGCGGCACCAATTCAACCGGACGCCCCGAAGCGACCGCTGCCTTGGGACCCGCGCCCACGCCCGAGGTCGCGACCTCCTCGACGATGGAGTTCCACTCCCCGCACGCCTCGCACCGCCCGGCCCAGCGGGGGGTCACGTTGCCGCATGACTGGCAGACATAACTGGATTTCAGTTTGGCCAAGGATCGTCCCGAATCTGAGTCAAAACGACCCTATTGTCTGGATGCGTTTCGATCAAGAACAAATTGAGAACAAATCTCAGTCCAGCGATACGCCTTCGGGCAGGTTGACATAATTGCGCGGGAAGCGCCCGTTGAGCGTCGTCAGCACTTCATAGCCTATGGTCCGCGCCGCATCGGCCACATCGTCGATCGAGATGGTCGGCCCCAGGATCTCGACCGGATCACCCGGCTGCACCAGTCCCGGCACATCGGTGATGTCGATGGCCGTCATGTCCATCGAGACGCGCCCAAGCACCGGAACGATGGTTCCGTTGACGGCAACGCGTCCGCCCATCTGCCCGCCAATACCCGACAGCCCACGGAAATAACCATCGGCATAGCCCAACGCCATGATGGCGATGCGCGTGTCGCGGCGCAGGCGATAGGCCGCGCCATAGCCCACGGTTTCCCCGATCCGCGCATCCTTTATCTGCAATATCGGGACGTTCATCTCGATCACAGGCGCCATCGGGTTGGGCCGCCCGTTGATGGCACGCCCGCCATACATCGCTATTCCGGGCCGCACGAGATGGTAGTGATAGTCTTTCGAACTCATCACCGCCGCCGAATTGGCGATCGAGGCGGGAACGTCCGGGAAGTGATTGAGCAGGCCCTGAAACAGCCCGTTCTGCTTGCGGGTCATTTCGTGGCTCGGCTGATCGGCGCAGGCGAAATGGCTCATGATCATCTGCGGCTCGAACCCCGACTGGTCGAGTTCGCGCCGCACCAGTTCGGCCTCTTTCATGCGAAATCCGACCCGGTTGAATCCGGTATCGAAATGCAGCGCGGCCGGCACCGCCTTGCCGCGGTTGAGGCAGAAATCGAGCCATTCGGTCAGCTGGCTCATCGAGGCCAGCACCGGCATCAGCCCATGGGCCGCATAATCGGCGGCAGCGCGCGGGATTAACCCGTCGAGGACGAAAATGAACGCGTTGGGGATCGCCTCGCGCAGCGCTACACCCTCGTCGGGCGTCGCAACGAAAAAGAATCGCGCCCCGGCCTTATAGAGGGTCCGGCCCACGACTTTGGCGCCCGTGCCATAGCCATCGGCCTTGAGCACGGCGCCGGTCAGCGATTTCCCCGACACCGTATCGAGCGCCTTCCAGTTGCGCACAATGGCATCGAGATCGATGGTGATGCCGCCACCGAGAATGCTCTTTGAAGTGGTCATAACGTCCGCCGAATCCCTTCCGATCTGGGGTAGCGCGAAACCAAGGCGCCCGGCAAGTCGGGCGGTCTCCTACTCGCCGCGCGTCGGCAGATAATCCTCGCGGGCAAGGTTCGAAAACCGGGTGAGGTTGGCCTGGAAGTGCAATTGCACGGTGCCCGTGGGGCCGTGGCGCTGCTTGGCGATGATGATTTCGGCCCGCCCATGCACCTTTTCCATCTCGGCTTGCCACTCGAGATGTTCCTGGGTGCCCTCCTTGGGCTCCTTGTTGCCCAGGTAATATTCCTCGCGATAAACGAACAGCACCACGTCGGCGTCCTGCTCGATCGACCCCGATTCGCGAAGATCGGCGAGCTGGGGATGCTTGTCCTCGCGGTTTTCCACCTGACGCGACAACTGGGACAGCGCGATGATGGGAACTTCGAGCTCCTTGGCCAGGGCCTTGAGCCCCGTGGTGATTTCCGTCAGTTCTTGCACGCGGTTCTCACCGACTTTTTTCGAGCCGGACAGAAGCTGCAGATAGTCGACAATCAGAAGATCGAGCCCCTTTTGCCGCTTCAATCGCCGGGCGCGCGCCGAAAGCTGGGCAATCGAGATGCCGCCCGTATCGTCGATATAGAGCGGCACCTGCGCCATAAGGTTGGAGGTGTCCACAAGCTTTGTGTACTGGCTCTCGTGAATATTGCCGCGCCGGATATCGGACGAGGAAATTTCCGATTGCTCGGCCAGAACACGTGTGGCGAGCTGTTCGGCACTCATTTCGAGCGAAAAGAACCCCACAACCCCGCCATTGACGGTCTTCATGTGCCCGTCCGGCGTCGGTTCGGCCTTGTAGGCCTTGGCCACCGAAAACGCGATATTGGTGGCCAGCGATGTCTTGCCCATGGCCGGACGTGCCGCAAGGATGATCAGATCCGAGCGCTGCAGCCCGCCCATCAGCCGGTCGAGATCGGTCAGCCCCGTTGCGGTGCCCGAAAGCGATCCGTCGCGCGAATAGGCTTCGCCCGCCATGTTGATCGCTTCGATCAGCGCCTGGTTGAAACCCTGAAAGCCGCCATCGTAGCGGCCCTTTTCCGCCAGATCGAACAGCCGCTTTTCGGCGTCCTCGATCTGGATCTGCGCCGAGCTTTCCACATCGGCGTTATAGGCGGTGTCCATCACCTCCTCGCCGATCAGGATCAGGTTGCGCCGTATCGCCAGATCATAGATCGCCTGCCCATAGTCGGCGGCATTGAGAACCGTCGTCGCTTCCGCAGCCAGCCGCGCCAGATATTGCGCCATGGTGACGCCTTCGAGCAGATCGTCGGGCAAATAGGTCTTGGTGGTCACCGGGGTCGCGGTCTTGCCCGCCCTGATGATCTTGCCGCACACCTCGAAGATCGCCCGGTGAATCTGCTCGTAGAAATGGTCGGGCTCGAGAAAATCGGAAACGCGATAGAACGCTTCGTTGTTGACCAGAATCGCGCCCAGCAGGGCCTGCTCCGCCTCGATGTTGTGCGGGGCGGTCTTGTACTTGGCTTCGGATTCGGTCGTGACGGGCGCGAGCCGCCTCACAGCTTCCATTGCGGTCTCTTGCGATCGGGTGGGCTTCTTTCATACCGCACACAGCAGGCACGGCAACAAGCGAATGTTAAAATTTCGTCGCCACCGCTCTTGCCAGCTTAACGAGTGAGTCGGTGTGGCTAACTGCGGGGAAAAGTAGCAGGCGCCTCGACAAACAAAAAGGCCGGGCGCAGGCCCGGCCTTTCGATTCGATGGCTGGAGTGCTTCCAGGATAAGTGGGAACCATTTATCCGGTTCGGAAGCGCGACCAAACAAGAACTTGGAGCCGCGATTCGAAGAAACGCGGAAATACTCCAGGAAACGCTTATGCGTCTTGCTGGCGCTCGATTTCCTCGGCCGCTGTGGCCGCTTCGTCCTGCGTCGCCTCGTAATCTTCGTCTTCCATATCGGCGAGAGAGACGAATTCCTCTTCCTCGTCGTTATAGTCCTTGCGGGCGAGGTTTTCGCCGGCGGCCTGACGCTCGGCTTCGTCCGAGGACCGGGCGACGTTGACGGTGATCTTGACCGCAACTTCGGCGTGCAGGTTCAGAGCAACTTCGTGCAGACCGACAGCCTTGATCGGGCCTTCGAGATCGATCTGGTTGCGCTCGACCTTTTCGCCTTCGGCCAGCAGGGCATCGGCGATATCGCGGGCCGAAACCGAACCGTAAAGCTGGCCGGTTTCGCCGGCCTGGCGGACCATCACGATGGTCTTGCCGTCGAGCGATGAGGCGTTCTTTTCAGCTTCCGACCGGCGTTCGGCGTTGCGCGCTTCGATGGTCTGACGTTCGGCTTCGAACTTGGCGCGGTTGGCGTCCGATGCGCGGAGCGCCTTGCCCTGGGGCAGAAGGAAGTTGCGCGCAAAACCGTCCTTGACGGTCACTTCGTCGCCGATGGTGCCCATGCGGCCCACGCGCTCGAGAAGGATGACTTTCATTTGTTTTCTCCAATGCTGTCCCGCCATCAAAGGCGGTTAGAGGGCCGGACCGATTTCCAGCCCCCAACGAATGCAGCGACAGCTGCTTATTTCACTGCGTAGGGCAGAAGGCCCAGAAAGCGCGAGCGCTTGATGGCACGGGCCAACTCGCGCTGCTTCTTGGCCGAAACGGCCGTGATGCGCGAGGGGACGATCTTGCCGCGCTCGGAAACATAGCGCTGGAGCAGACGAACATCCTTGTAGTCGATGGTCGGTGCATTGGCGCCCGAGAACGGGCAGGTCTTGCGGCGGCGCTGGAAGGGCCGACGGGTCTGCGACTGGGTAAGATCACGAATAGCCATGACTCATCTACTCCTTAAAACCGGCGCGGGCCGCGGGGACGGTCGCCACCGGGGCGGTCGTCGCGGTCACGCTTCTGCATCATCACCGAAGGGCCTTCTTCATGCTCGTCCACGCGGATGGTCATGAAGCGCAAGACGTCTTCGTTGATGCGCATCTGGCGCTCCATCTCGGCAACGGCGACAGCCGGCGCTTCGATGTTGAGCAGCGTGTAATGGGCCTTGCGGTTCTTGTTGATGCGGTAGGAGAGCGACTTGACCCCCCAGTATTCCGACTTTGCAACCTTGCCGCCGTTTTCGGCCAGAAGGTCGGTATAGGTCTTGGTCAGGTCTTCGACCTGCTGCGCGGAGACGTCTTGCCGCGACAGAAAGATATGCTCATAAAGGGGCATAGAATGCCTTTCTCACATTCAGCTTCAAAAAGCATCGCCGGCGCGGAGCCTCCTTGTAGCCATGGAAAGGCGACAAAGGTTCTACTAAAGAGCGGGAACACGGGAGGCCGGACCAGCAAACTATCGGTCCATTGTTCCTTGCGTTTGTGACACAAAAAACAACCCTCCGTTCAGCCCCCGGCCAAACGAATGCAGGCGTCATCTATAGCGGATGGGGCCCGATTGCAAGGGTTTCCTTGGGCTCTTACGCTGCCGGCGCATGCAATCAGATTTATTGCTTGGAGAACAATGACAATGACCGACCTCCCCAAAAAACTCAGCCGCCCCGCCGCCGGCGCTCTCGATCACGCGGGCATAAAAACCCTCGAAGACCTCGCCAAACTCTCCCGGAAAGAATTCCTCGCCCTGCATGGCGTTGGCCCGGCATCGCTACCGACCGTTGAGGGCGCGATGAAGGAAGCGGGGCTCGATTTCGCACAGAAATAGCGCTCCTTTCCCCCGCTTCGCCTTGACTTGGCCCGGTTTTGCGGGCACCTCGCCCGCCAACCTGGAGCGGGGCGCTTGTCATCGACCAGCCGCAACTCCAAATTGCCGCCAGAAAAAGAACTGCGCGAGAGGACGTCATGACCAAACCGGCTTTCACCTTTCCCGGACAGGGCAGCCAGGCTGTCGGCATGGGGCACGATCTGGCCCAGGCCTATCCCCAGGCCCGCGCCGTTTTCGAGGAAGTCGATGATGCGCTTGGCGTCGCGCTCTCGAAAATCATGTTCGAAGGCCTCGAGGACACCCTCCGCCTCACCGAAAACGCCCAACCCGCATTGATGGCCGCGTCCATCGCCGTTATCCGCGTGCTTAAAGCCAACGGCGTCACCGTCGCAGACGCTGCCAGCTACGTCGCCGGCCATTCGCTCGGCGAATATTCGGCCCTTTGCGCCGCCGGAACCTTTTCGCTCGCCGACACCGCCCGCCTTGTCCAGACCCGTGGCCGCGCCATGCAGCAGGCCGTGCCGGTCGGGCAGGGCGCCATGGCCGCCATCCTCGGTCTGGAAATGGATGCGGTGCGCGAAATTGCCGCCTCTGCAGCCGAAGGTTCGGTCTGCGATGTGGCCAACGACAATTCTCCGGGCCAGGTGGTCATTTCCGGCGATGCCAGCGCCATCGAGCGCGCCATGGAGCTGGCCAAGGCCCGCGGCGCAAAGCGTGCCCTGCCGCTTCCGGTCAGCGCACCGTTCCATTGCGCGCTCATAGAGCCTGCCGCCGAAGCCATGGAAGCAGCGCTCGCCATGGTCGATATGAAAGCCCCGGCGGTGCCCCTGGTTGCCAACGTCCTGGCGTCCCCCATCACCGACCCCGCCGAAATCCGCCGCCACCTCGTTGAACAGGTCACCGGCATGGTGCGTTGGACGGAATCGGTGACCTGGCTCACAGGCGAAGGCGGCGTCACCGAACTCTACGAGCTGGGCACCGGCAAGGTCCTCACCGGCCTTGCAAAGCGTATCAGCAAGGATGTCGCCGCCCAGGCCATCGGCACTCAGGCCGATATCGAAGCCTTTCTGGCCGCCCGAAACTGAATGAACGAGGAGAGCACCACCATGTTCGATCTTTCCGGAAAACGCGCACTCGTCACCGGCGCCAGCGGCGGCATCGGCTCC